>NZ_CP055485.1 GCF_013705725.1 Klebsiella sp. RHBSTW-00484
GTGGGTAACCAGACTAAATCTTCCCAAGAAAACCCCGATAAACGTCACCGTGGCGAACATTCTACAGCCTGTAAATGTCCGTTACCGCTCTACGTGCGTCCGGCGCATTATAAGCCCCTCAGTAAACAGCATGGTCGAGCCTTACGTAACCTTATGAGCCAGGACAAAACCTCTGGTGCCTGGGTTATTCGTCGTCGTGTTTCTGCCGATCCAATCTTCACTTTTTTGCGACCTGTCGCGGACAGAAAAAGAGCTTTCCGTGAAGTACGCCGGCGTTTGCTCGATGCGTTGTTTGTGCTTTTCGTCAACAAAGCCGATCTTGCTACCGGTATTGTCACTATCAACATCACTAAGCTGGCTGAAGAACTCAGTCCACGGAATGAAGATGGCCAGATCATCCCTGAAACTGCCGTGACGGTATCCAGGGTGTCGCGTCTGATAGACGAATTGGCGAGGTTTGGCATAGTCCTTGCGCCTGAAACTGAGTGGGATTATGTGAACGGGTGCCGTTTTCCTAAGCATATAATCATTACAGAAGAAGGCTGGCGTCTTACCGGTGTGGATATGGACAAGCTACGAGCAGAGCAAGAAGAACGCCTACGCGCTATTGAGGACGGCATTCTACAACCCGGCGAGGCTATGACAGTAAAAGAAGCCCGTAAGCGCTGGTATGAACGTTGTCGCCATCAGACGATACTTAGCCGCCGTACACGCGCTATTGAGGGCAAACAACGGCGTAAGCTGGCCGAATTACCGTTCGATGAGCGAAAGCGTCAGGTGGCCGAGCGTATTTTCCGTGATATGAAGGGTGATATACACCATTTAACCCCTCAGCAGTTTGAAAAAATGGTCTGGACTCAGCTTTACCAGCTTGAACTGGTAAATATGGAGCAGCCAGGCGCAGCCCCGCCTCACTAACCCGCCCTCTTTTTACTAATCCGTTTCCCTGCGGAGGATGTTCGTTGTCCATCTGCTAAAACAGATCGTTTTTTAGCCACCATCATCACGATAACCTCACCGATATTTGGTCAAAACCCCAATCAACACCGGCGTTATATCTTTTATGCACACTTATCTGCAAATAGGTAAATAGGATTATCTGCAATCAACCAATAGTTAGCTGCAAAATAATCAGGTCTTCGACCTACTTAACTTCATTAAAGATCTACTTATTCGCTGGATAAGATCTGTGGATAACGGGGAAAACCGATAATGACCGCCCTTGCAGCGGCCAGACGGCCGCGCCGGTTCGACATGGTCGCTATGCTCCCAAAAGACTTTAAGTAGCACCTCCGGCCTTAGCCGGAGGCATGGAGTCAACGAGACGCAATGCAGCGAAAAGGCGCTTTTCGCCCTTACCTACTTCATCGCTAAAAGTAAGCTAAAAAAACAGTCTGGCAGGAAGGGGGCGAAATCCGTTTGGGTGTATTCGTTGACACCAGGAGCAAGTATTCCTATCATTGTGTTGATAGTTAACACAGGGGGCGTTATGGCCAGAACAACAAGCGTTACGATTGGCGAACAACTCGATTCGTTTATCAGTCGATTAATAGACAGTGGCCGTTACGGCTCTGCAAGTGAAGTTATGCGCTCTGCGCTGCGATTGCTGGAGCAACAGGAAACAAACGATGAAGTTATTCGCCAGGCTGTTATTACCGGGCTGGAAAGCGGTGAAAGCTCGCTATCACTGCGGGATATTGCAGCAGAAAGAAAACTGAGACATCGTGTATAAACTCACCGAACGGGCGGCAGAAGACTTCGCCGGGATTTATGATTATACGCTCTTGAAATTTGGTGAAGCTCAGGCAGACCATTATACCGACGCACTTGAGGCATATTTCGAGACACTGGCCGGAATGCCAGATATGGGACGTGACTACCATGCCGTTCCTGGTGTAATGCGCATTGAATTTCAGCGACATGCCATTTTTTATACGGTTCGTGATACGGATATTCTGATTGCGCGTATTTTGCACCACCAGATGAACCATAAACGCCATTTACTGTAAGTCTAAACACGCTGCCGCGCTTTGCTTGGCCAACACCGATCTGGCACATAAAAAATTTATGCACCAGATCAGTGTTCTCGGTAAGGATAGGTGTGTTTTTGAGTTAATGTGTTTTTACTCATTTGTGTTTTTAGCTGTCATTTTCTTTCAGCCAATTATCGACCAAATCCTTTATCACATCAGTAATAGATGTACCTTGTTTTGCACACGCAGCTTTGAAGCGGATATGTATTTCTTCATCAAAGTTAACGTTGACTCTCTTTTGCTTTCCCGTGGGTGTGCTATTGACGACTTTTTCAAGATCCCGATGCTCACCGAAACTCATTGTTTTTGATGTATGTTGCTTAGTTAGTGCCATACATAACCTCTTAATATGCTGAAATGAGTATATGAGTTTTTACTCAAATGAATCAAGTATTTCTCGCGTCAGAATGGCTATCTCGCCCTTTGCTGCTCCATCGTTGGTATCGAAAACACTCTCACCCTCCATGACGGATTTAACGTAACTTTGGCGTTGTGTGATGGCAGTTTTAAACGGCTTAATACCCGTCTGAGCAATGCTATCTTTCAGAACGTTAAGCATGGTGGCTTGTTCGATTTTCCGTGTGATGAGGAATCGAGCTTCAACCGGACGATTATAAGCCTGGGCTTCCAGCACAGTGACTACAGAACCGGCAGCGGAAAAATCCAGAGGGCTGGGTGTTACCGGGATGATAATCAGGTCGCTGACCATCACCGCAGCGGAAGTAATAACTGACAGAGAACCGGCTCCATCAATAATCACAAAGTCATATTCAGCCAGATCTTTTCTTACCTGGTAAACGTCTTTCTCTGATGCTGCGGTGTAAACATCGAATGCTGCTTTCTCTGCTTTGTTCCAGTTAGTCAGGCTCATTTGTGGGTCTGTATCTACAACTGCAATTTTCTTACCCGAACTGGCAAGGCAGCTACTGACGTTGATTGTTGCCGTCGTTTTACCGGAGCCACCTTTAGGGGGTCAGTTTGGATATAGAGAATTATTGTACGGTAAGCCTGTTTTTTGAACAGACTTACCTATAGCAATAGGGTGTACTCCCGCGCTATACAGCGTTTTCAGGGGATTTTGTCTTAATCGGATAACCTAAATGCGATACAGCAAGAGCGACAACCTAAAAGCGATAGCCACTGACGATAAATCAATCACTTACGCATCCGAATTGGTTGAATAATGTGCTTAACGTACAAAAATTTCCGATCTCCAAACTGACCCCTTTAGGGTTGAGGAACGCGATAATTTTCATGTCTAAACCTCATTTGTGTGTTTACTCATTTGAGTTTAATTATACACAAAAACACAAATGAGTAAATACGGTTTGTGTGTAAATGAGTATATGAGTGTTAGAAGGGGTTTGAAGCCCATATAGACAAATTCACGTCCCAGTGTGCTTTAATTTTTAACGAGCGTATCTTTATTCATATCTTGTAGCGAATGAGGGAAACGCCGATGGAAGTGAATATCAAAGACATTACGGGTAACTGGGATCGTGGTGTTGTACTGGACAAGCACAGCAAGTTCAGCGTGGTGACAGGACAAAACGAGTGGGGTCACAACATTTATGACACTACTCGTACCGAGGTAGGTGAAGCTGTTTATCAGCTTAAATATAAATCTGACTGGACTAAGGTTCAGCCGCTGGCCAAATGCCTTTATGCTAAAGCCTACCCACTGTTTCAAAAAGTCGGGTTCATTCTCCCTATGGCCGCTTCTAACGTCCGGGCACGGCAACCTGTTACAGAAGTTGCTCAGGCGTTGGCACAATTAGCCGGTGTCCCCTGTTTTGACGATCTTCTGTTGAAAGCACCTGGCGGTGTTTCACTCAAGAATCTGAATACCAAGCAGGAAAAAGTTGATGCCATTGGCGGCAGCTTTTCCGTAAGTCCTGTTATCTCTAATGAAGGCAGATGGAACGTCTTAGTGATAGATGACCTCTACCACACTGGCGCATCAATGGAGGCTGCTTGTGCGGCGTTACGCGGCTATAATAAAATTAATAACATCTATGTTGCAGCGCTTACTTGGAGATAACCATGACGACGATTTTCGTTGCTGGCTCTATAACCATCAAAGAACTTGATCCGCTCATTATCGAACGGTTGAAGAAGATTGTTAATAAAAAATACCGTGTGGTTGTTGGCGATGCTAACGGCGTAGACTCATCAGTACAGCAAGCGCTGCTGAATTTACAATGTGATACCACTACGGTTTTCAGCAGTTCAACAAAGCCACGAAACAACTTAGGTGCGTGGCCGGTGAATGTCGTCAAAACAGAATTCCGGCGCGGAACTCGTGAGTTTTACACAGCTAAAGATCTTCAGATGGCCGAAAAGGCTGATTGTGGTCTGATGGTGTGGGACTGCAAAAGTCCGGGTACGCTTAACAACGTTGTAGAACTGCTTCTGCGAAATAAGTATTCGGTGGTGTTCGTCAACAAAATGCGGGACTTTGTGAAGGTTAAAACGCCTGACGACATTGATACCCTTATAAAAATGATGACAGCGACAGACTTAGAAAAGGCAGAAGAAAAAATCAGTCTAGGCGGCAAGCTGGCACGTTTAAAAAACAATCAAATGGCTTTGCTGTAATCCGGAACCTCAATTCAAACCCAACCGCAGCTAGGCGGTTGGGTTATACCCTTCTCCGGCACTGAGGTTTGACTGCTAGCGTTGTTTTTACATCGCTGGACGTCAAACCAAGGGTTGAGGAATGCGATAATTTTCATGTCTAAACTTTATCTGTGTGTTTACTCATTGGAGTTAGATATACTCATAAACTCAAATGAGTAAATGCGCCTTTATGTGTAAATGAGTATATGCGTATCTTTAAGGGTTGGAACTTGCGAGGGATGTTGGTTCTAACTGCTACTAGTGACTTATTGCCAACCTCCATCATATTCCTTCCAGCCTTGATTAGTCGCATCATTTGTTAGCGTCATGTCATCGACCACGCAATTACGTATCTCAGCAGTGCGGTAAATCTCGTCAAAAAGTTCGTCAATCTGCTCTTTCAAATCGGCCTCATCGCTATACGTAAAAATCAGGCTGTACTCATTGTTGGGGTCGTCTCAGAAAACGGAATCTATGGTCACTCCCGTTTTTGCAACACCGATTTTGACGACAAGTTGGCTTGCTTGAATCTATCCGGCGTCTGAATGGGATTTTATTCCCGCGCCTTGATGAGTTCCGCGCCTGATGAACCTCCAGAAAATATACGGCTTCAATGAGCCTTTCCGTTTTACAGGTTCCTCAACAGGCCGGTGGGCCGTTAGTATCATCAATATCAGTATTCGCAAAACCAGATCAGTAATTCTTTAAACCGGTGTATTTCTGCCGTTATGCTACATAAGTTTGCTGTCGTGCCGTTAGGGCCCAGGCTATTCTGGCCAGCTTGTTTGCCAGAGCACAAGTGACGACAAAGTTGCTTTTCCGGCACAGTAAATCCCTGACCCAATCGGCCAATTTGCCAGACTGGTGTTCCAGTTTTTGTATGAATACCCTGGCACATTGAACCAACAAAGTTCGGATCTTTTTATTACCTCGCTTACTAATTCCCAGCAATGTCGTCCTACCTCCCGTGCTGTACTGCCGAGGTACAAGCCCTGTTGCCGCCGCAAAGTCACGGCTGCTGGCGTACTGCTTCCCGTCGCCAATCTCAGTTGAAATAGTACTCGCTGTCAGTGTTCCGACGCAGGGAATGCTCAGCAAGCGCTGTCCAACCTCATCTTCGTCCAACTTTCGTTTCAACTGGGATTCCAAATCTTTAATCTGCTCAACAAGATAGTGATAATGCTGTTGTAATTTCAGCAATAACTGGCTGAGGTAAAGAGGCAAACTATTATCCTCAAGAATGGTACTCAGTCGGCTAATAACGGCAGCTCCTCGGGGAACGCTAATGCCAAATTCCAGCAGAAAAGCATGCATTTGATTGGTTGTTTTTACCTTATCCTGAACCAGGGATTCACGGACACGATGCAGAGCCCGCATTGCCTGCTGAGATTCCGTTCTGGGCTGCACAAAACGCATAGACGGACGCGATGCAGCTTCACAAATAGCTTCGGCGTCGACAAAGTCGTTTTTATTGCTTTTAACGAACGGGCGGACAAATTGTGGTGATATCAGCTTTGGGGAATGCCCCAACTCTTCCAACTTGCGTGCCATAAAGTGAGAACCGCCACAGGCTTCCATTGCGATGGTTGTAGCGGGGCATGTCGCCAAAAATTCGATCAACTTTGGCCGGGTAAATTTTTTACGGTAAACAGCCTTCCCGCGACGATCCTGGCAATGAATATGGAAAGAGTTTTTACCCAGATCGATACCAATGAGCGCAATGTTTTCCATGATAGTTCTCCGAATGAAAGCCTGTCCTCAGCATAGTACCGGGAAGGAGGGAGTGACCATCTCATTAAATAAAGCACGTTAAGCCGGTGGCAGTGGTCGCAACGGTCTGAACTTGCCTGCGCCGACCTTGGTGCTGCTGCGCCAGAGGTAATCGCCGGTCAGATTGATGTGTTCCCACCCCAGCGGTGACAGGTATTGAAACAGCGTCTCGTCTACCGGTTTGCCGTGCCCGTTCAAAGCATTGGTTGCCCGTTCCAGATAGGCCGTGTTCCAAAGCACGATGGCCGCCGTTACCAGATTGAGGCCGCTGGCCCGGTAGCGTTGTTGCTCAAAACTGCGGTCGCGGATTTCGCCCAGTCGGTTGAAGAACACCGCCCTGGCCAGCGCGTTGCGCGCCTCGCCTTTGTTGAGTCCGGCCTGCACGCGGCGGCGCAGCTCCACGCTTTGCAGCCAATCCAGTATGAACAGCGTGCGCTCAATGCGCCCCAGCTCGCGCAGTGCAACGGCCAGTCCGTTCTGACGCGGATAGCTGCCGAGCTTGCGCAACATCAGCGAGGCCGTCACCGTACCCTGCTTGATCGAAGTGGCGAACCGCAAGATTTCATCCCAATGGGCGCGTATCTGCTTGATGTTCAGCCGGTCGCTGCTAATCATCGGCTTGAGCGCGTCATAGGCGGCATCGCCCTTTGGGATGAATAGCTTGGTGTCGCCCAGGTCTCGGATACGTGGCGCGAATCGGAAGCCCAGTAGGTGCATCAGGCCGAAGACATGATCGGTAAAGCCCGCTGTGTCGGTGTAGTGCTCCTCGATCCGCAAGTCCGACTCGTGGTACAGCAGGCCATCGAGCACATAGGTTGAATCACGCACGCCGACGTTGACTACCTTGGTGCTGAAGGGCGCGTACTGGTCGGAGATATGGGTATAAAACGTCCGGCCTGGACTGCTTCCATACTTCGGGTTGATATGCCCGGTGCTCTCCGCTTTGCTGCCGGTTCTGAAATTTTGGCCATCCGACGATGACGTGGTGCCATCGCCCCAGTTTCCGGCAAAGGATTGCCGGAACTGCGCGTTGACCAGTTCGGCCAGCGCCGTTGAGTACGTTTCATCCCGGATGTGCCAGGCTTGCAGCCACGACAGCTTGGCGTAAGTCGTGCCTGGGCAGGACTCGGCCATCTTGGTTAGCCCGAGATTGATGCCATCAGCCAGGATCGTCGTCAGCAGCAAGGTTTTGTCCTTGGCCGTGTCGCCGGTCTTCAGATGCGTGAAATGCCGGGTGAAGCCTGTCCACTCATCAACTTCCATCAGCAGTTCGGTAATCTTGACGTGTGGCAGCAGCATCGCCGACTGGTCGATTAGGGCTTGTGCGGTCTCCGGCACCGCCGCGTCCAGCGGCGTGATCTTCAGGCCGGACTCGGTAATGATGGCATCCGGCAGATCATTGGCCGCCGCCATGCGGTTGACGGTGGCAAGCTGCTGTTCCAGCAATGCCAGTCGGTCGTGCAAATACTGATCGCAATCGGTGGCCACTGCCAGCGACAATTCGTTGGCCAGCTTCAGAGTAGCGAACTTCTCGGCCGGCACCAGGTACTCATCAAAGTCCTTGAACTGGCGCGAACCCTGCACCCAGACATCGCCTGATCGCAGCGCGTTCTTTAGCTCTGACAGGGCGCACAGCTCGTAGTAGCGCCGGTCAATGCCATCGTCCGTGAGCACCAGTTTCGCCCAGCGTGGCTTGATGAATGCGGTCGGCGCGTCGGCGGGCACCTTGCGGGCGTTGTCGCTGTTCATGCCGCGAAGCACCTCGATGGCATCGAGTACGCCCTTGGCGGCTGGTGCCGCCCGTAACTTAAGTACGTCCAGGAACTGCGGCGCGTAGCGGCGCAACGTGGCGTAGCTTTCACCGATGCGATGCAGAAAGTCGAAGCTCTCCGGCTGCGCGAGCTTTTGCGCCTCCGTGACGCTGGCGGCGAAGGTATCCCACGGCATTACGGCCTCGATGGCGGCGAACGGATCGCCGCCGCTCTGTTTGGCTTCCAGCAAGGCTTGGCCGATGCGGCCATACATCCGCACCTTGTCATTGATCGCCTTGCCGGAAGCCTGAAACTGCTGCTGATGCTTGTTCTTGGCGGCGTTGAATAGTTTGCCAATGATGCGGTCGTGCAGGTCGATGATTTCGTCGGTGACGGTGGCCATGCCTTCAATGGCCAGCGAAACCAGAGTGGCATAGCGTCGTTGCATCTCGAACTTTGCCAGATCGGCAGGCGTCATCTGCCCACCCTCACGGGCGATCTTGAGCAGGCGGTTCTGGTGAACTTGTCGCTCGATGCCTGCGGGAAGGTCAAGCGCCTGCCAAGCCTTGAGGCGCTCGATGTGTTCAAGCATATGCCGAGAGTTCGGCTTGACGGGCGACTGGCGCAGCCATGCCAGCCACGTCAATTTGCTGCCGTCCTTGCGCTTGAGAAGTTCGTCCAGGCGCTGACGGTGGAGCGATAACAAAGAATCGGTCAACGCCGCGTAAATACGCCGGTTGGCACGGGTGATGGCCTCGGCGCTCGCGCGCTCGATGGCATTCATGGCGGGCAGGATGATGCTCTGCCGCCGCAGGTTTTCGACAAGGGTGCTGGCCAGCACAATCCCTTTATCGGTCTGCAAGGCCAGCTCGGTCAATGTATGCACGGCTTGCCGGTAGTGACTCATGGTGAAGGGCTTGAACCCGAACACCGTTTGCAGCTCGACCAAGTGCTCCCGCCGCGTCTGCTCGCGCTGGCCGTAATCGTTCCAACTTTCCACCGGCACCTTGAGTTGTGCGGCCACCATGCGCAACAGGGGCGGAAACGGAGGCTCATCGATGCCCAAGAAGATGCCAGGGAATCGCAAGTAGCAAAGCTGCACGGCGAAGCCCAATCGATTCGCAGCGCCGCGACGCTGGCGGATCACCGATAGGTCGGTTTCGTTGAACGTGTAGTGCCGTATCAGTTCGTCTTTGGCATCTGGTAGTGCCAGCAGGCTTTCGCGCTCGGTGGCGGACAGGATTGAGCGGCGCGGCATGATCAGTCTTCCCGCAGGTACTGGTACAAGGTTTCGCGACTGATGCCGAAGTCACGGGCCACCAAGGTTTTTTGATCGCCTGCCGCGACTCGCTGTTTCAACTTGGCAATTTGTTCGCTGTTCAGCGATTTCTTTCGTCCCCGGTAGGCACCGCGCTGCTTGGCCAGCACGATTCCCTCGCGCTGGCGTTCGCGGATCAGTGCGCGCTCGAACTCCGCAAAAGCCCCCATGACCGACAGCATCAAATTGGCCATCGGTGAGTCATCGCCGGTGAACGCCAGCCCTTCTTTGACAAACTCCATCCGCACGCCCCGTTGTGTCAGCTCCTGAACGATGCGGCGCAGGTCATCGAGATTGCGTGCCAACCTGTCCATGCTGTGCACCACCACGGTGTCGCCCTCGCGCACAAAGGCCAGCAGCCTTTCAAGTTCGGGACGTTGCGTGTCCTTGCCGGAAGCCTTATCGGTGAATACCTTACCGACTTCGATTTGCTCCAGTTGCCGATCAGGGTTCTGGTCGAAGCTGCTGACGCGGATATAGCCAATGCGTTGACCTTGCAAGGTGCCTCCAAAGGTAAAAGTGTCAGGATGAAATCCATTACCCTTGGCGGCTTGTGTCAATAAATACAAACTACAACTCTATTCTGACGTGCTTTGCGCCAAGCATCTGACATCAGGTTAGGGTATAGCTTAACCGGACACCTCGGCCTCTGTGCCTTTACTGCTTTTCGGTACAACCGTCAAGAACAGGCAGAGCGCTCCGATAGTTATCGCCACATCAGCGAGGTTGAAGGCGGGCCAGTGCGCAAGTCGCCAATGGAAGTCAAGGAAATCAACAACCTGTCCACGCAGCACACGATCCGCGACATTGCCCAGCGCACCGCCGAGGATCAGGCTGTATCCCATCGCTTCGAGACGGGGCAATTGCTGGCACAGCATGCGTCCCAGCCAAGCAGAAACGACCAGGCCCAGCGTGATGAAAAAGTAACGTTGCCAGCCGCCAGCGTTCGCCAGAAAGCTGAATGCCGCGCCGGGATTCAGGACATGGACGAAGTTGAAGAAGGGCGTGACTTCGACCTGTTCACCGTAGGCAAACGTGCGGGTGATGGCGAACTTTGCGAGCTGATCTGTCATGACAGCACTGGCGGCCACTGCGAACCAGACCCAAGTCGATGTGCGGCGAGCCGATTGCCACACAGGGGCGGCCAGCGGCATCAGCCACCCGGCGAGCGCCGTGCAACTCAATCCAAGTACCCACCCCGCCAGCACATCGGCAGGAAAGTGCATTCCGGCTGCGATGCGTGACCAACCGACCAATGCGGCGTACAACACCAAGCCGATGCGGCCACGACGGCCTATCAAAGGCCAGAGCGCGCCGACCACCAGCGCGGCATAGGTGGCATGCCCGCTGGGCAGGCTGTAGTGTCGTTCGATGCCCCCGATAACGCGCACCATGTCGCCAAAAACGGCAGGCGGGCGTGGAAAGTCGATCCATGGCTTCAAGATGGTGGCGACGAGAAATGCCAACGCAAAGGCCACGCTAAAGACTCTGAGTCTGTACCGGATGGCATCGGCCCGCGTTGGGTCAGGTGCCGACTTTGACCATCCCCACATCGCCAAGAGCATCAGTGGTGCAGTCCAGTAGTTGCCTATCACAAGGTTGAAGAACGATGCCAGCGGTTCCAGCGCTGCAGGTGTGCTCATGTTGATGGCTTGGAACAACGCGATGTTCAGACCACCCCAGTCGTAGAGAAAGAATTTCCAGCTCATTTGCGCAACAGCCTCAAGCCATTGCCAACGACGAGCAAGCTGGCCCCCATATCAGCAAACACCGCCATCCACATGGTCGCTTGACCCGTGAAGGTCAGCACCAGAAATACTGCCTTGATGCCAAGGGCCAGCACAATGTTTTGCATCAGCACCTGCGCCGTCGCACGCGACAGGCGCACGAAGGTCGGAATCTTGCCCAGGTTGTCGTCCATCAGGGCCACGTCAGCGGTCTCGATGGCGGTATCTGTGCCAGCCGCTCCCATGGCAAAGCCGATGTCCGCACGCGCCAAGGCCGGGGCATCGTTGATGCCATCACCGACCATGCCGACCTTGCCCTTTATGGCCAGTAGCTCAACTTCGCGCAGTTTGTCGTCTGGGAGCAGATTGCCTTGCGCACGGTCGATCCCGGCTTGTGCGGCAATGGCCTGTGCCGTGTGGGGGTTGTCGCCGGTCAGCATCATGGTGTTGATGCCCAGTGCATGAAGCTCGGCAATGGCGCTCCTGCTGCTTTCCTTGATGGTGTCCGCTACGGCAAATAAGGCATGAACCCCTTTTGCGCTGACCAACATCACGACAGTTTTACCCATGGTTTCCAGCGCCGCGATGCGCTGTTCCAGCTCGGGAGTACGCTGCCCCAGCTCTTCTAGCATCCGCTGGTTGCCAAGATGGTAGGTTTCACCGTTGATTTGGCCCTGCACACCCCGACCGGGCAGCGCGTTGAATTCGGCCACGTCGAGCAAGGCAACCCCGTCCGTCTGCGCGGCCTGTGCCACCGCCTTGGATACAGGATGGTCCGAGCGGGCCGCCAGACTGGCAGCGATGCTGCGGCTGTCCGAGGCGAGTGCATTGCCCCATGTGACAAAGTCGGTCTGTGCGGGCTTGCCGTGCGTGATCGTGCCGGTCTTGTCCAGAGCCAGCCAGCGCAGCTTGCGGCCTTCTTCCAGATAGACGCCACCTTTGATGAGAATGCCGTGGCGGGCGGCGGCGGCCAGGCCGCTGACGATGCTGACCGGTGTAGAGATCACCAGTGCGCACGGGCAGGCGACCACCAGCAGAACCAATGCACGGTAGATCCAGTCGAGCCATGCCGCACCCATGAACAGCGGCGGCAACAACGCGACGGCGATGGCAACGCCGAATACAACGGGGGTGTACCAGCGGGCGAACTGATCGACAAAACGCTGAGTCGGCGCACGACTACCTTGCGCAGCCTCTACCGCGTGAATGATCCGGGCCAAAGTGGAGTTGTTGGCCAAGGCGGTGACGCGGTACTCGAACGAGCCGGATTCGTTGATCGTGCCAGCGAACACCGAATCACCGGGGGATTTTTCGACCGGGAGGCTTTCACCCGTGATCGGGGCTTGGTTGACGGCAGAGCGGCCTTCCAGCACCTCACCATCAAGGGCGATGCGCTCACCTGGTTTGACCCGGACGCGGGCGCCGATGGTGATTTGCTTGGCGCCCACCTCGCGCCATGTGCCGTCAGCCTGCTGTACCGTGGCCTGTTCCGGGGTCAGGTCGAGCAGGCCACGGATAGCGTTACGAGCGCGATCCAGCGATTTGGCTTCGATTACCTCGGCCAGCGCGAACAGTACCATCACCATTGCCGCTTCGGGCCAGTGGCCGATCAACATGGCACCCGTGACCGCAATCGACATGAGGGCGTTCATGTTGAGATTACGGTTCTTGAGCGCAATCCACCCCTTCTTGTAGGTGGAGAGGCCACCCGTGAAGACCGCGACAAGCGCCAGAACGACAACCGACCAGTGATTGCCGTTGTGGAGCCAGTAGACCGCCTCGGCCGCCGATGCAGTGACCAAGGAGATGCCCAGCGGCCACCAGTTGGTCGGCGTGGTCACAGGGGCGGCGGATGGAGATGCGACCTCTGCCGTGTCCACGACCTGCGCCTCGAATCCAAGCGCTTGCAGTGCCACGAGCACGTCTGGCAGAACCTGGTTCGCATGGCGTACCGACAGCGTGCGCTGCATCAGGTTGAAATCGAGATCAGCAACACCGGCCACGGTGCCGAGCTTGTTGCGGATCAACGTCTCTTCGGTCGGGCAATCCATCTTGGCAATGGACAGCTTGGTCGTCTGCTCGGCCGACGCCTGATCCATGCGCACAGCTTGCATGCCGATGGCCTTCAGCGCCTGCTCGACGGGAGACAACGAAGGCAATTCGTGTCGCACGGCCAAGGTACGTTGCATCAGGTTGAATTCAAGACCCGCCACCCCCGCCAGACCGGCCAGTTTGCTTCGGATCAGCGCCTCTTCGGTCGGGCAATCCATGTTCTCGATGCGGTACACCGCTTGAGCCGATCCGGTTGCCAGCGGGGCCGGTGCCGTGGGTTGGATGATCGGCTCAGTCGTGCAGCCACACCCCTTTGAAGCGCATTCGCTCATGAGTAACTCCTGAAAATCTTCTATTCAGCCTCCATTAAAATCTCTATAGTCACTATAGAGTCAAGTGATAATTGGAGATTGATGCATGGAAATCAGAATTGGCGACCTCGCCAAGCGCTCTGGGTGCGAGGTCGTGACCATCCGCTACTACGAGAAGGAAGGGCTACTGCCGAAGCCAGCGCGAAGCGGTGGCAACTTCCGGCTGTACGGTGAGGTGCACATTGAGCGCTTGCAATTCATCCGTCATTGCCGTTCGCTCGACATGACGTTGAGCGAGATTCGCGCATTGCTGGGTCTGCGAGACAACCCGATGCAGGACTGTGGGGAGGTCAACACGCTGCTGGAGGCCCATATTCAACAGGTGGAAATGCGTGTGTCCGCGCTGTTGCAGTTAAAACGGCACTTGGTTGATTTGCGCGAGAAGTGTTCTGGCTCTCGATCTGTAGAGGCGTGCGGCATTTTGCAAGGGTTGGGCAATTGCAATTGCCATGGTGAAAGTGCCACGAACAGTCAAACATCTGGGTAAGTAAGGGCTTAGCGTGCTTTATTTAATGAGATGGTCACTCCCTCCTTCCCGGTACTATGCTGAGGACAGGCTTTCATTCGGAGAACTATCATGGAAAACATTGCGCTCATTGGTATCGATCTGGGTAAAAACTCTTTCCATATTCATTGTCAGGATCGTCGCGGGAAGGCTGTTTACCGTAAAAAATTTACCCGGCCAAAGTTGATCGAATTTTTGGCGACATGCCCCGCTACAACCATCGCAATGGAAGCCTGTGGCGGTTCTCACTTTATGGCACGCAAGTTGGAAGAGTTGGGGCATTCCCCAAAGCTGATATCACCACAATTTGTCCGCCCGTTCGTTAAAAGCAATAAAAACGACTTTGTCGACGCCGAAGCTATTTGTGAAGCTGCATCGCGTCCGTCTATGCGTTTTGTGCAGCCCAGAACGGAATCTCAGCAGGCAATGCGGGCTCTGCATCGTGTCCGTGAATCCCTGGTTCAGGATAAGGTAAAAACAACCAATCAAATGCATGCTTTTCTGCTGGAATTTGGCATTAGCGTTCCCCGAGGAGCTGCCGTTATTAGCCGACTGAGTACCATTCTTGAGGATAATAGTTTGCCTCTTTACCTCAGCCAGTTATTGCTGAAATTACAACAGCATTATCACTATCTTGTTGAGCAGATTAAAGATTTGGAATCCCAGTTGAAACGAAAGTTGGACGAAGATGAGGTTGGACAGCGCTTGCTGAGCATTCCCTGCGTCGGAACACTGACAGCGAGTACTATTTCAACTGAGATTGGCGACGGGAAGCAGTACGCCAGCAGCCGTGACTTTGCGGCGGCAACAGGGCTTGTACCTCGGCAGTACAGCACGGGAGGTAGGACGACATTGCTGGGAATTAGTAAGCGAGGTAATAAAAAGATCCGAACTTTGTTGGTTCAATGTGCCAGGGTATTCATACAAAAACTGGAACACCAGTCTGGCAAATTGGCCGATTGGGTCAGGGATTTACTGTGCCGGAAAAGCAACTTTGTCGTCACTTGTGCTCTGGCAAACAAGCTGGCCAGAATAGCCTGGGCCCTAACGGCACGACAGCAAACTTATGTAGCATAACGGCAGAAATACACCGGTTTAAAGAATTACTGATCTGGTTTTGCGAATACTGATATTGATGATACTAACGGCCCACCGGCCTGTTGAGGAACCTGTAAAACGGAAAGGCTCATTGAAGCCGTATATTTTCTGGAGGTTCATCAGGCGCGGAACTCATCAAGGCGCGGGAATAAAATCCCATTCAGACGCCGGATAGATTCAAGCAAGCCAACTTGTCGTCAAAATCGGTGTTGCAAAAACGGGAGTGACCATAGATTCCGTTTTCTGAGGCGACCCCATTTTGCCCAGGCGGAGCTCGACCGCCACTGGAAAAAATAATGCCGCTTCTGGAAAATCTGAGCGGTGAACACGGGGTCGGGCCAGTCTGTCATGAGCTGGATATTGCTCCGTCAACGTACTACTGGCATCAGCAACGCCGGAAGTGTCCTGAACGACGCAGTAGTCGGGATAAACGCGATGCCGTGCTGATACCTGAGATACAGCGCGTATACGAAGAAAACTACAGCGTTTACGGTGTGCGTAAGGTCTGGCGACAGCTAAAACGTGAAGGTGTCGGCGTTGCCCGCTGCACCATTGAGCGCCTGATGAAAGCCCTGCAGCTACGTGGGGTGACACGCGGCAAAAGTGTCAGAACCACCCGCAGCAACAAAGCCGAAACACCGCAGGATCGGGTGAACCGGCAGTTCGTGGCTGAACGGCCCGATAGTCTTTGGGTGGCCGATTTTACCTACGTCAGCACCTGGCAGGGGTTCGCATATGTGGCCTTCATCATTGATGTGTTCGCCGGTGTTATCGTGGGCTGGCGGGTCTCATCCACGATGGAAACGTCGTTCGTGCTGGATGCACTGGAGCAGGCGCTGTGGGCCAGACGCCCGAGCGGTACCATCCATCACAGCGACAAAGGTTCGCAATATGTGTCACTGGCGTACACGCAACGGCTGCAGGACGCGGAGCTGCTGGCTTCAACAGGCAGCACGGGCGACTCATATGACAATGCGATGGCAGAAAGTATCAACGGGTTGTACAAAGCGGAGGTGATCCACAGGCAAAGCTGGAAAACCCGACAGGATGTTGAGCTGGCTACGCTGAAATGGGTGGACTGGTACAATAATCACCGATTGATGGAACGGACCGGATATATCCCGCCAGTGGAGGCAGAAAAAGCCTATTACGCTTCGCTGAATGACCGGGATGTGGCAGCCTGATCACTCAGGCAAAATACTCTCCAGGAAAACCGGAGCGGTTCAGGGATACTTAGAAGACAAGTCCATTTCTGACTAAGGCGACGGCATAAGGAAACCGCAGACAGAACTGAGTGTGTGGTCCTGAAAATGGCCCTGAATGACAAACCGGTGTTTTGGGATCACCCTGCACACCTTGGTTCAGGGGAGGGGGGCATCATTCCTAAATTTTGTTTCTGAATGGAGAATTGCAGATCAGAACAAATGCGCTCATGTACCTTGTTTGTTGACGGTGTTTCCTACATGCAGCATTCCGCCGATCATATCGCGAAATGTCATTGCGAAATCAGCATCCCGTGAATTTTCATCTGCTTCAATATCGGACAAGATGCCATAGGTCAGAGATAACAGTAACCTGGCCGCCTTTCTGTTATTGATATTATTGCCGATCTCCCCTTTGGCCTGCGCATCGTTGAAACGTGCAACGAGGAAATCTGTGATGGTCTGGTATTTGCTTTTGAGCATGTCCGCGACCTGAGGATTTCGCATCCCCTCTGCCATTATTTCCATAACTAACGCGCGTTGAGCGCAATCTTCATGTGTGACGTCAATCATAGAGTCCACCAGATAATCTACCAGGCCAACGCCTTCGAGTGGATGACGAAAGCGGGTTAAGGCTCTTTCCTGATCTTCAAGGATTATGGCCTGAATCAAGGCCTCTTTTGACACGAAGTGGTGATACAAGGTTCCAGGACTCATGTCGCTGGCCTTGCAGATGGTTTTCATTGATGTGTTATGAAAACCATTTTCTGCAAAGCACTCTCTTGCGGCCTTCAGGATCCTGGTACGCGTTGACATTCCGGATAATGTTTTACCCATTAAGGTTGCTCGATTCTTCTTCAAAAACAACAGTGTAACCGGTGATTAGATTGACGCCTACCGGCAAATTAACTTTTTTTGGTCAACCAATATTTTATGTTGCGTAGCCTTTCTGAAGTGAGAAACACACGCAGGGAAATTAGAATGAACGTTCGGTTGGGTATTTTTCACTCTATGTCAATTGGTGGTTTTATGTATATGTGATTGGTGTAGCATAAACTACATTGCAAATTTTAATTTTATGACATTCTCTTCAGTTCTTTGTGGTGTGGATTCTCCGCAGTGATTCATCCGTGATAACAATGCGGTCTATGAACTGGTTAACTTGTACTTTTTTTTGGTTGACCAATCACCCACAAAGAAAAGGAGAGTTGTGATGTTACGTCCTGTTGAAACTTCAACCCGAGAAATCAAGAAACTAGATGGTCTGTGGTCATTCTGTCTGGATACTGCTGATTGCGGCATGGCACAGCAATGGTGGAAGCGCCCGCTTTCTCCAAGTCGTGCGATTGCAGTACCTGGTAGCTTTAACGATCAGTTCGCCGATGCTGATATTCGCAATTACGTTGGGAACGTCTGGTATCAGCGGCAGGTATTTATTCCGAATGGGTGGGGTAACCAACGTATTGTTCTACGGTTTGACGCGGTCACGCATTATGGAAAGGTCTGGGTTAACGATAACTTTTTAATGGAACATCAGGGTGGGTATACACCTTTTGAGGCTGATATTAGCCATCTTGTTTCACCGGGTGAAAATGTCCAGGTCACAGTCTGTGTGAATAACGAACTCAACTGGCAGACGATTCCTCCGGGAATAGTGACATGTGATGATAATGGTAAGAAGCAACAATCCTATTTCCATGATTTCTTTAACTATGCCGGCATTCATCGCAGTGTCATGCTCTATACCACTCCACGCTCTTTCGTTGAAGATATCACTGTGGTGACCCATGTCAGTGAGAATGGTGAAGAGGCCACCATTTGTTGGCAAGTTACGGGCAAGGGAAATATTGCTGTTGAATTACGTGATGCGGAACAGCAACTTGTCGCTTCAGGGCAAGGGGCTGAGGGCCAGTTACGATTGACTTCCCCATGCCTGTGGCAGCCTGGTGAAGGCTATCTATATAATTTTAAAGTGGTTTTGTTTGACTCGGCAGTGCGTGATGAATACCCGCTGCGCGTGGGTATCCGTTCAGTTGAAGTGAAGGGAGAACAGTTTCTGATTAACAACAAACCTTTTTATTTCACTGGGTTTGGGCGTCATGAAGATGCCGACTTACGAGGGAAAGGATTTGATAACGTCCTGATGGTCCACGACCATGCGCTAATGGAATGGATTGGTGCGAACTCATATCGAACATCACATTATCCCTATGCTGAGGAGATGCTCGACTGGGCGGATGAACAGGGCATTGTCATAATCGATGAGACAGCTGCAGTCGGCTTTAACCTGTCTCTGGGCATTGGCTTTGATGCGTGCGAAAAACCGACGTCATTGTACGGCGATGGCGCAATTAATGATCGGACCCAACAGGCGCACCTTCAGGCTATTCGGGAACTCATCGCACGCGATAAAAACCACCCAAGCGTTGTCATGTGGAGTATTGCCAATGAACCGGATACACGTCCTGAAGGGGCCAGGGAATACTTTGAGCCTCTGGCGATTGCGACACGCGAGCTTGATCCGACCCGACCTATTACCTGTGTCAATGTGATGTTCTGTGATGCTGAAAGCGATACGATCACCGATCTTTTCGATGTGGTTTGCCTTAACCGCTACTACGGATGGTATTTACAAAGTGGCGATCTTGAGAAAGCTGAACGTGTGCTGGAAAAAGAGCTGCTGGCATGGCAGGACAAACTTCATCGTCCCATCATTATTACCGAATATGGTGTTGATACCATGGCCGGACTGCATTCGATGTACACCGATATGTGGAGCGAAGAGTTTCAGTGTGCGTGGCTCGATATGTACCACCGTGTTTTCGATCGGGTTAGTGCCGTGGTGGGCGAACAGGTCTGGAATTTTGCTGATTTTTCTACTTCTCAAGGAATTATGCGCGTTGGTGGCAACCGCAAAGGGATTTTTACCCGCGATAGAAAACCGAAATCCGCTGCTTTCCTGCTGAAAAAACGCTGGACTACCATGACATTTGGCGAGAAACCTCAGCAGGGAGAGTCATTATGAGCCAGCAGCTCTCCTGGCGCGCCATCATCGGCTATAGTCTGGGTGATGTCGCTAATAATTTTGCCTTCGCTATGGGGGCACTATTTCTTCTGAGCTACTACACCGACGTCGCAGGCGTCGGTGCCGCAGCTGCGGGAACGATGCTATTGTTGGTGCGTGTTTTTGACGCCTTTGCTGATGTCACGGTGGGGCGTATTGTGGACAGTGTTAATACGCGTTGGGGAAAATTCCGTCCTTTCCTGCTTTTCGGCTCAGCACCTTTAATGATTTTCAGCGTTCTGGTTTTTTGTGTCCCCGCAGAGTGGAGCCACAGCAGCAAAGTTATTTACGCGTATATTACTTATATGGGACTGGGAATTTGCTATAGCCTTGTGAATATCCCTTATGGCTCACTTGCGACGGCCATGACCCAACAGCCGCAATCACGTGCCCGGCTTGGCGCTGCGCGCAGTATCGCGGCCTCACTCACCTTTGTTTGTCTGGCGTTTCTCATCGGGCCACGGATTAGCAGTGCCAGTCCGACTGAAATGCAGGATGTTTATCTCTTCTGGACTATTATCCTGGCAGTTGCAGGTACTGTGCTATATTTCGTCTGTTTTAAATCGACCAAAGAAAATGTCGTGCGTATCGTGGCGCAGCCTTCGATGAAGATAAGTTTACAGACGGTAAAGCAAAATCGACCCTTGATTATGCTGTGTGCTGGGGCACTGTGTGTACTTATATCTACCTTTGCGGTCAGTGCATCTTCATTATTTTATGTTCGTTATGTTTTAAATGATGCTGGACTTTTCTCGGTGATGGTATTGGTTCAGATGTTGATAGGAACTGTTGCCTCGGCTCCTATGGTTCCGCGATTGGTCACTCGAGTTGGGAAAAAGAACACCTTTCTGATTGGCTCGTTACTTGGAACTAGCGGTTATTTATTGTTTTTTTATATGTCGGCTCATTCAGTTCCTGTTGCGCTCACCGCGCTGGCAATCGCTTCTGTTGGTCAGGGAATATCAATGACGGTGATGTGGGCACTCGAGGCGGATACTGTTGAGTATGGCGAGTATCTGACAGGTGTGCGGATTGAGGGGTTAACCTACTCACTGTTTTCCTTTACTCGCAAGTGTGGTCAAGCCATCGGTGGTTCAATCCCGGCATTTATTCTGGGACTCAGCGGATATATTGCTAATCAGGCACAAACGCCAGAAGTCATTATGGGTATCCGGATGTCGATTGCGCTGGTACCTTGTGGCTTCTTATTATTAGCATTTATTATTATGTGGTTTTATCCGCTAACAGATCAGAAATTCAAAGAAATTATTTTAGAGATTGACACGCGTAAAAAACGCAACAAAAACTGATCGACGACTTTAAAAAGTAAGACCCCTATAGTTTTATTATAAAACAATTACAAAACCAAAGGTTAAACGATGAATAAAATAACACGTTTAACGGCTATTGCTATAGCCGTGGCCTCGGTGTGTACCTCTGTGTTAGCGGAACAAATCTCTGACGATGAAGCAGCATTAAGATTTAGATTGAAAAATGAGTTGCGCAGGGCTGACAAACCCAGCGCCGGCACTGGGGGAAATATATATGCCTGGGTGCAGGGAGGGCTTGTTGATTTTAATAGTGGTTATTACTCTCAATTTATAGGGGTAGAGGGTGGTGCCTATTACGTTTATAAACTTGGTGCCCGAGATAATATGAGTACACGCTGGTACTTAGATGGGCATGAAAGTTTTGGCTATGCACTTGGCGCTCTAAAAATAAAGGCTGGTGACAATTTTAGATTGAAAATAGGGCGTTTTGGAACGGATTATAGTTACGGGAGTTTACCGTGGCGAATCCCCCTTATTGGTAGCAGTTCACAGCGTACGTTACCTACGGTTTCCGAAGGCGCTTTAGGTTATTTCGCTCCGACAGAGAATCTTGAGCTTTGGGCAATGTGGCGCACACGAGTATTTCAATGGACCGACTCGGCAACCGGTATTCGTGATGAAGGTGTATATAACAGTAAGACCGGAAAATACGATAAACATCGAACTCGCTCATTTTTAACCGCCAGCTGGCATGATGATCGTAGCCGCTATTCACTGGGAGGCTCAGTACAGAGAGATGTATCTCACCAGCTGCAGAGCATTATTGAACAAACAATTCCGTTGTCGTCGGGATATGCCCTGAAGGGCGAGCTATTGGGTTTCTATGCCGGACTTGATGGGGTGAGCCGCTCGTCCAGCCAGCCGAATGAGACTGTATTGGTCAGCGGTCAGTTGACCTGGAGTGCGCCGTGGGGAAGTCTTTTCGCCAGCGGTGGATATCTCCGCCATTCGATGAATGGTGCGGTGGTTGATACAGATATTGGCTATCCCTTCTCACTCAGCCTCGATCGCAACCGCGAAGGGATGCAGTCCTGGCAGATGGGGGCCAACTATCGACTGACACCGCAGCTGACTTTAACACTGGCACCAGTTGTCACCCGTGGCTACGAATCCAGTCAGCGAGATGTACAAATTGAAGGTATGGGGCTGCTCGGCGCGGTTAACTATCGGGTTGCCGAGGGGCCGCTCAGCGGGATGAATATATTCCTTGCCGCCGATAAGGGCCGTGAAAAGCGCGACGGCAGTTCGCTAGGTGACAGGCTTAATTACTGGGATGTGAAGATGAGCATCCAGTATGACTTTATGCTGCGGTAATGCTAACGGGAGGGGCATTTTCACTACGACATCGGATGGCTTCAGAATAGCTGGGGTGTTGTGACTTTCGGTAGTTGCTTAACTTGTTCATCAGCACCTGCCTGAGTATGGCCTTGAGACTCCTGACGAAGCATGTGCGATGAAGAACGGATTGGCATTTATTAAAAAATTAATTGGTCGACCAATAGGTTGGCTTGTTTGGCGGGTTGTTTGACTGTATGACTCGTCCCCCCTAAACATGGCTATAGCCTGTTTGAGCTGTATAAAACAGCGATCTCATCGTAAGAGAGGAGTTGAAATATGAAACAAACCTGGCGTTGGTATGGCCCTAATGACCCGGTAACGCTTGCCGATGTACGTCAGGCTGGCGCAAGTGGCGTGGTAACCGCATTACACCATATCCCGAATGGGCTGGTTTGGTCTGTTGAAGAGATTCTGGCGCGTAAAACTATTGTCGAAGAGGCGGGGCTCGAGTGGTCTGTGGTCGAGAGCGTGCCGATTCATGAGGATATCAAAACCCACAGTGGTCAATACGATCTGTGGATAAACAATTATCAACAGACGCTGCGTAACCTGGCACAATGCGGGATCTACACCGTTTGCTACAACTTCATGCCTGTACTGGACTGGACTCGCACTGATCTTGAATATGTTTTGCCGGATGGTTCAAAAGCGTTGCGTTTTGACCAGATAGAATTCGCAGCGTTTGAATTACACCTTTTACAACGCCAGGGGGCAGAAACTGATTACACAGCAGAAGAGATAGAGCTGGCCAATCAGCGCTTCGCTGCCATGAGTGAAGAAGATAAAGCACGCCTGACTCGCAATATAATTGCTGGTCTTCCGGGAGCAGAAGAGGGCTATACGCTAGATCAGTTCCGCGCCCATCTGGCGACTTATCAAAATATTGATAAAGCAAAATTGCGTGACAACTTTGCGTATTTCCTCAAAGCCATCGTTCCGGTTGCCGAAGCGACCGGCGTTCGTATGGCGGTACACCCTGATGACCCGCCGCGCCCGATCCTAGGTCTACCGCGTATAGTCTCCACCATTGAAGATATGCAGTGGATGGTGGAGACCGTCAACAGCATGGCGAATGGTTTCACCATGTGTACCGGTTCCTACGGTGTCCGTGCGGATAACGATTTGGTCAGTATGATTCAACTGTTCGGCCCACGTATTTACTTCACGCATTTACGCTCAACATTGCGTGAAGATAACCCAAAAACGTTCCATGAAGCAGCGCATCTGTATGGTGATGTGGATATGTATGCCGTGGTGAAGGCCATTGTCGAGGAAGAGTATCGCCGTAAAGCCGAAGGCTACGAGGATCTGATCCCTATGCGTCCTGACCATGGGCATCAGATGCTGGACGATTTGAAAAAGAAAACAAACCCGGGCTACTCGGCAATTGGCCGTCTAAAAGGGTTGGCTGAAGTACGAGGAGTCGAACTGGCGATTCAGCGAGCCTTCTTCAGTCATTAAGTTTCCACCGGTGGCGTCACCGGGCATTCAGCGTTTATATCCACTGCAGTAGACACATACTCACCCACATTTCGTGGGTGAAGTCATCGCACGACAGGAGTTTGCCATGGAACAAAATATCGTTAGCGGCTCGCTTTCCGCTACCCGTCCGCAATGGGACGGTTCACGTCTGGTTTCCCGTATCGTCCACCTGGGATGCGGGGCGTTTCACCGTGCACATCAGGCGTTGTTTACTCACCATTTACTGGAGTGTAGCGACAGCGACTGGGGGATCTGTGAAGTTAACCTGATGCCGGGGAACGATGCACGGTTGATTGAAAGCCTTAGAGCACAAAATCTGCTTTATACCGTCGCAGAACGCGGAGCGGAAATAACAGAACTCAAGATCATTGGCTCAATGAAAGAAGCTCTGCACCCTGAATTTGATGGATGTGACGGGATTCTGAAAGCCATGGCGCGTCCCGAGACGGCGATTGTTTCTCTGACAGTGACGGAAAAGGGCTACTGCACGGAGGCTGCTAGCGGCAAGTTAGATCTGAACAACCCTCTGATTAAACATGACCTTATATCACCACAACAACCTAAGTCGGCTATTGGATACATCGTTGAGGCTTTAGACATGCGTCGTCTGCAGGGGATAAGGCCATTTACCGTTCTGTCATGTGATAACGTTCGAGAGAATGGTCTCGTTGCCAGAGCGGCGGTTATAGGACTGGCAAAGGCACGTTCGACGGAGCTGGCGACGTGGATTGCGCAAAACGTAACATTCCCTTGTACCATGGTTGACCGTATTGTTCCGGCAGCAACGGAAGAGACACTGCAACTGATTGCCGATCAGCTTGGTGTGTTCGATCCCTGTGGTATAGCCTGCGAGCCTTTCCGTCAGTGGGTGATAGAAGATAACTTTGTCAATGGCAGACCGGAGTGGGACAACGTCGGGGCACAGTTTGTCGAAGACGTCGTACCATTTGAAATGATGAAACTACGGATGCTGAACGGCAGTCACTCTTTTCTGGCGTATCTTGGCTATCTGGCCGGCTATGAAACAATCGCCGATACCATGGCTAATCCAGAATATCGTCAGGCGGTACGGAAGTTGATGCTGAATGAACAAGCTCCCACGTTGTCGATGCCTGAGGGCACTGATTTATCGGGCTACGCTGATTTGCTACTCTCCCGTTTTACCAACCCTTCACTCAGGCACCGTACCTCGCAGATTGCAATGGATGGCAGTCAGAAACTACCGCAACGCCTGCTTGATCCAATTCGTATCCATTTGGCAAAGGGAACCGATCATCGTCATCTGGTTCTTGGCGTTGCTGGATGGATGCGCTACGTTAGTGGGCTTGACGATAAAGGACAAAAGATAGATATCGTTGATCCACTTTTTGCCCGCTATCAGGCCATCCATCAGCAGTATCATAGCGCGCAAGAACGTGTGCGTGCGCTACTGGCAATTGAGTCAATTTTTGGTCGCGATCTGCCAGAAAATAGCTCGTTCGTAAATGCGGTCATGGAGACGTACGTCCGGCTGGAACAGCGCGGGGCACGCGCGGTGCTTGAATCTCTACAGTGATTAATAAAGGAGAAAAACCATGACTGCATTTATGACGGAAGACTTTTTACTCAAAAATGAGACTGCCCGCACGCTCTACCACAGGTATGCGGCAGTAATGCCCATTTACGACTTCCATTGCCACCTGAGCCCGAAAGAGATTGCGCAGGATCGCCGTTTTGAAAATCTTGGGCAAATCTGGCTTGAAGGGGACCATTATAAGTGGCGAGCTCTACGTACTGCGGGGGTAGAGGAGAGACTCATTACCGGGAAAGAAGTCAGTGATTACGAAAAATATCTTGCCTGGGCGGACACGGTGCCAAAAACACTAGGTAACCCACTGTACCACTGGACGCACCTCGAGTTACGTCGTCCCTTCGGCATCACGAATACGCTGCTGGATCCGCAAAGCGCTGATGCTATTTGGGAACACTGCAACGCAAAGCTGGCTACCCCAGAGTTTTCGGCCCGCGGGATCATGCGACAGATGAATGTAAGAATGGTCGGCACTACCGACGATCCCATTGACGATTTGCGGTATCACCGGCAAATCGCCGAGGATGCAAGCGTTGATATCGATGTTGCACCGAGCTGGCGTCCTGACCGGGTCTTTAAAATCGAGCTGGAGGGTTTTGTTGATTATCTGCATAAGCTGGAAGCTGCAGCGGATATTAGCATTACCTGCTTCGATGATCTGCGCTGTGCGCTGCGCCGTCGTCTCGATCATTTTGTTGCACATGGGTGCCGCGCGTCGGATCACGGTATTGAAACGGTGCGTTTTGCCCAGATACCGAACGACGCGCAGCTCGACACTATTCTTGCTAAACGTCTCGCGGGCAATGAACTCAGCGAGCTGGAGATTGCGCAATTTTCTACGGCGGTTTTGGTCTGGTTGGGGCGCCAGTATGCGGCACGGGGATGGGTGATGCAACTGCACATTGGGGCTATTCGTAACAACAATACGCGAATGTTCCGTTTACTTGGGCCGGACAGCGGTTTTGACTCAATTGGCGATAATAATATCAGTCAGCCGCTTGCCCGGTTGCTCGATAGCATGGATATGACCAACGAGCTGCCGAAAACGATTCTTTACTGCCTCAATCCACGTGATAACGAAGTGCTGGCGACGATGATTGGCAACTTCCAGGGGCCGGGTATTTCCGGGAAGGTACAGTTTGGTTCTGGTTGGTGGTTCAATGATCAGAAAGATGGCATGTTGCGCCAGTTGGAACAGCTATCACAGATGGGGTTGTTAAGTCAGTTTGTCGGCATGTTGACCGACTCTCGTAGTTTTCTGTCCTATACCCGGCATGAATATTTCCGACGTTTATTGTGTAACCTGATTGGCCGATGGGCTGAAGAGGGCGAAATCCCTGATGATGAAGTAATGTTGAGTCGTATGGTGCAGGACATTTGTTTCAATAATGCTCAGCGCTATTTTACGGTGAATCAGGCATTATTTGTCAGCTAATAATGTGAGGCACCGCAGGCAGTGATTGGTCAGCCAATTTTTTCTTTCGGTGCATTTTTCCATGTTATAAATCAAGTTAAGGTATTGTATTTGTTTAGCATTTAATTGGTATCCTTGTTTGATTTGTGTGGCTATAGCTGACTGACAACTTATGCTATAGTCTGAGTAATCCCCGATATTACGGGGTTATTTTGGTAAAAGTGAAGCTACAGCCACCATGAAACAAGCTCTATTCCAGCAGCGTCCCTACCAGGAAGTGGGTTCTATGCTGCGCCTGATGATCAGTGAGAAAAAATATGCCGTAGGTGGGAGATTACCGCCAGAACGCGAAATAGCAGACATGCTGGAAGTCAGCCGTACGGTCGTTCGAGAAGCGTTGATCATGCTGGAAATCGAAGGCATCGTTGAAGTTCGTCGGGGCGCTGGTATTTTTGTGGTACGCATTCCTGATGGGAAAGAGGGGGTCGTCAGAGATGAAGAGAGCAGCGACGAGAATACACCGAACCAGTGTAATGATGCCGGTCCTTTTGAACTTCTCCAGGCCCGACAACTGCTGGAAAGTAACATAGCCGAATTCGCCGCCTTACAGGCGACCCGTGAAGACATCATAAAAATGCGCCGCGCTTTGCAGTTGCAGGAGGAGGGGGCAGTTTCTGACGATCACGAGGTCGGTGATATGCAATTTCATCTGGCAATTGCTGAATCGACTCATAATAGCATGTTGGTTGAGCTGTTTAAGCAGTCCTGGCAGTGGCGTGTTAATAATCCCATGTGGATTCAGCTCCATCTTCATTTACGTGATACACAGTACCGTAAGGAATGGTTGGTCGATCACAAACAGATCCTTGCTGCTTTAATCAAAAAAGATGCACGGGCCGCGAAATTAGCCATGTGGCAGCATCTTGAGAATGTGAAAAACCGCCTGCTGGAACTCTCAGATGTTGATGATCTTAATTTCGACGGTTACCTCTTCGAATCCTGGCCATTACGTGATGCTAACGCTTGAACAGAATCCAACCGCAATAAGTAACGGCTTTATCTCGAAAATTCTGGATAAATGGCGTATGGACACTTACTGGTTCCTGTCACTGGAAGATGCGCAGGACAAACTCAACAACTGGAGCAGGGAATACAATCATGAGAGAACGCATTCATCATTAAATGACATGACTCCGGCTGAATTTATCCGAAGTCTGCAAAAGACGAAGATCACTGATTTTGAGTCAGGATCAGTACTATTTAAGATACAACCAAAAAACATTGACAAACACAAACCACCAGCCGATGAACAGCGCGGTCTGGCGGTAGCCAAGCAAGTCTCTACCGGGATGATGTTTGTCAACCACCCCACCATGGTTAAGGCTGATTTGCCCTTTGGCGGCATCCGCCGCTCCGGCTATGGTCGTGAACTGATCGACTTAGGCCTGAAAGAGTTCGTCAACCACAAGTTGATCAACGTGGTGGATATCAACGCTCCCTTCTGATCGCGCTTGAAGCATATTTAGTTCGATAAAGACCCGAGCACCTGGCCGGGTCTTTTATCGCCACAGTCAAATCGACTGGCAAACTGGGTGATGCTGCCAACTTACTGATTTAGTGTATGATGGTGTTTTTGAGGTGCTCCAGTGGCTTCTGTTTCTATCAGCTGTCCCTCCTGTTCAGCTACTGACGGGGTGGTGCGTAACGGCAAAAGCACTGCCGGACATCAGCGCTATCTCTGCTCTCACTGCCGTAAAACATGGCAACTGCAGTTCACTTACACCGCTTCTCAACCCGGTACGCACCAGAAAATCATTGATATGGCCATGAATGGCGTTGGATGCCGGGCAACCGCCCGCATTATGGGCGTTGGCCTCAACACGATTTTCCGCCATTTAAAAAACTCAGGCCGCAGTCGGTAACCTCGCGCATACAGCCGGGCAGTGACGTCATCGTCTGCGCGGAAATGGACGAACAGTGGGGATACGTCGGGGCTAAATCGCGCCAGCGCTGGCTGTTTTACGCGTATGACAGGCTCCGGAAGACGGTTGTTGCGCACGTATTCGGTGAACGCACTATGGCGACGCTGGGGCGTCTTATGAGCCTGCTGTCACCCTTTGACGTGGTGATATGGATGACGGATGGCTGGCCGCTGTATGAATCCCGCCTGAAGGGAAAGCTGCACGTAATCAGCAAGCGATATACGCAGCGAATTGAGCGGCATAACCTGAATCTGAGACAGCACCTGGCACGGCTGGGACGGAAGTCGCTGTCGTTCTCAAAATCGGTGGAGCTGCATGACAAAGTCATCGGGCATTATCTGAACATAAAACACTATCAATAAGTTGGAGTCATTACCTTACTTGTCATTTTCTTTCAGCCAATTATCGACCAAATCCTTTATCACATCAGTAATAGATGTACCTTGTTTTGCACACGCAGCTTTGAAGCGGGTATGTATCTCTTCATCAAAGTTAACGTTGACTCTCTTTTGCTTTCCCGTGGGTGTGCTATTGACGACTTTTTCAAGATCTCGATGCTCACCGAAACTCATTGTTTTTGATGTATGTTGCTTAGTTAGTGCCATACATAACCTCTAATATGCTGAAATGAGTATATGAGTTTTTACTCAAATGATTCGAGTATTTCTCGCGTCAGAATGGCTATCTCGCCCTTTGCTGCTCCATCGTTGGTATCGAAAACGCTCTCACCCTCCATGACGGATTTAACGTAACTTTGGCGTTGTGTGATCGCAGTTTTAAACGGCTTAATACCCGTCTGAGCAATGCTATCTTTCAGAACGTTAAGCATGGTGGCTTGTTCGATTTTCCGTGTGATGAGGAATCGAGCTTCTACCGGACGATTATAAGCCTGGGCTTCCAGTACCGTGACGACAGAACCGGCAGCGGAAAAATCCAAAGGGCTGGGTGTTACCGGGATGATAATCAGGTCGCTGACCATCACCGCTGCGGAAGTAATAACTGACAGAGAACCGGCTCCATCAATAATCACAAAGTCATATTCAGCCAGATCTTTTCTTACCTGGTAAACGTCTTTCTCTGATGCTGCGGTGTAAACATCGAATGCTGCTTTCTCTGCTTTATTCCAGTTAGTCAGGCTCATCTGTGGGTCTGTATCTACAACTGCAATTTTTTTACCCGAACTGGCAAGGCAGCTACTGACGTTGATTGTTGCAGTCGTTTTACCGGAGCCACCTTTAGGGTTGAGGAACGCGATAATTTTCATGTCTAAACCTCATTTGTGTGTTTACTCATTTGAGTTTAATTATACACAAAAACACAAATGAGTAAATGTGTTTGTTGTGTGTGAATGAGTATATGAGTGTTTTTTTGAATGTTAGAACTGGCGGAAATTTTGGTTTAAGCTTCTCTCAGGAAATTATTGCCAACCTCCATCGTATTCATTCCAGCCCTGATTCGTCGCATCATTGGTTAGCGTCATATCATCGACCACGCAGTTACGTATCTCAGCGGTGCGGTATATCTCGTCAAAAAGTTCGTCAATCTGCTCTTTCAAATCGGCTTCATCGCTATACGTAAAAATCAGGCTGTACTCATTATTGTCCAACACCTTTCCGTCATAGTCGCACTCAACCAGCCAGGCAATATCTTCTCTGACCTTTTTCTTCCCACGGGTAAATTTGCTGCCGTTCTGCACCGGCACCCACAGAGTGGCTGTCACGGAAAATGCGGTAGCACTCTCAGACTGCCCGGAAAGAGAGGGGAGGGCTGTAACTGGGGGACACTGTTTAATCGCCCGGCTAATGGTGCCACGACTGCAATTGATGGTCTTCTGAACCTGGCTCCAGGAACTGCCGCTGGCCAGCAGCCGGTTAATGGCATCATAGCGATGTTGGTTAACCTTTCTGCCCTGGTATTTGCCCTCAGCTTTTGCTTTGGCGATCCCCTGTTTCTGGCGTTCCCGCCGCTGCTCATAGTCGCGTCTGGCCACTGCGGCCAGCATATCGAGCAGCATGTCATTGATGGCCGAAAACATCCGGTTATCAAAATCGGTCAGCCCCGGAGATAAATGCAGCCAGGTAGTGGGAACATTAACGGCCACGACTCTTATATCTTTCCTGGCAATCATTTTCTTGAGCGTGATCCAGTCATTCCCGGCCAGTCGTGAAAGGCGGTCAACATCTTCAATAAGTAAGATGTCGCGCTGCCGACAGTCTTTCAGCAGCCGGAAAAGCTCAGGACGTTCCAGGCGTGAACCTGACTCATTTTCAATATAATAGTTACAGATGGCCAGCCCGTGCTCAGTGGCGAAAGTATCGATAGAGCTACGTGCTCGTGATGCATCCTGTTCGGACGTGGAGGCACGAAGATAAGCGCGAACAAAGCAGGTCGGTACTGTTTGGGTCATTTTTGAGAACCGGTTCTGTTTAAGTGTGTCGTGTGTGTTTAAACAGTACCAGCTTGCAGTGGTACGAGGAAGGTATACTTATATAGTACCAAAATCCGCTGGTCGGAGCGGGGCAGGGCAGAACGCCCCCCACGGGTGATTGGAACCTACCCCGTCCGGCACTATATAGTATTGACCGTAGCTGATCGGCATACAAGGTGTGGTGTTATCCACAGAAATAGTGGATAACTTTTGAGCGGGCGGTGGATTTGCGGAGTAGAGTTTCACCGAATCCTCGACGGGAATGTGAAAAAAGTCACGTTGTCACATAAATACAACAGATACGATGAGCAAGAGTGGTGCTGGTCGTGAAAAACCTATGGAAAATAGTGTTGGCATTCGGCGCTTACAGAGTTGACACTTATAGTGTTTTTGCGTTGATGCTTAATTGCTATATGTGGGTGTTCTTCAATAATACTGTAGCTTGGAAAATACTATGGAAATAAAACCTAACTCAGTCATCCATCTTGAACCTGGAGAAAGCCTCCCTGGCTATTCAAACTTAAAGCCAGTGCCGGATAAATACATTGATGAATTGAAAACACTTCTTGACAGGATGAACAGGCAACCTGGCACGCTTTTGCTTAAGCTGAAACAGCTTTATGCCTTTCTAACCCGGTTCAATAAGGATTTTGTAAGCACTTTTACAACTTGCCAGAAAGGATGTTCTGCATGTTGTAAGATGGATGTGCAGTTAACACCTTTTGAAGCTGAATATATAGCGCTTGCAAGCTCTATTCCTCACCGAAATTCTCCGTTATCAAAAGGCCATGAGTCTTCTTGCCCGTTTCTTTCCGAAAAAGGAACGTGTTCTATATATAATTACAGGCCATTACTTTGTCGGACTTACCACGTACTATCTGAACCAGAACTTTGTAATGATCTTGATGCCCAGGTTATGCAGTATGGCGCGCAAAGTGCGAATATGGGGAATTTTATTTATAAAACTGCCGCTGAGTGGATTTACTTTCAAACATATCATACTTTTGGAGGGATTGAGTTTAGGGATATAAGAGATTTTTTCCCATATGATAGGGAAGATATTCAGGGTTTTATTAAGAATAATCATCCTCGACCACCGTGTTGATGTGTTGAAAAATAAATATATTTAATTTTATTAAAGGAGTTAGATAAATGAGTGGAAATTATTGCGCCTTTTATGTTGCTGAACCTTTTAATGAAAGTGCTTTAGGTGCACATGCAACAAAGGATTTTGTTTACTATAATACTTTACGGATGTGGAAGGGCGCAGATTCTAGCTTTCCATTTAATAATTCTCACGATACTACTTATAATGTGCGTGATGGTAGTAATTGGGAATTAACGCTAATGCCGAGACTTAGGCTGCGTTTGCGGAACTCAAAAAATATCATCCTTTTCTTAAGTGAGAGAACAATCAATTCTCGCGCTCTGCGAGAAGAGATCGATTATGGTGTTAATACATTAGGCTTGCCGATTATTGTCATTTACCCTGATTATAATACAAAGGAAAGTTTGCTTAATAATAATATATTGAAACCACAGATACAGAATTTATGGGGGAAAATCCCTGTATTTAGAGATTCTATGTCTTCAGTTCCTACGCTGCATATACCAATGGATAAAGCCCTTATTAAACATTCACTTGAAGATTCAAAGTTCATGGTGAAGAGCAAGGGTGTACCTGATGTTTATAGGTATAAAGTATAATTAAACTTACTAAAGGCGTCAATTTGGCGCTTTTTTTAGGAATGGATATGTCTAAAGTTAATTTGTGTGATAAACAGGTTTTTAATGAGTTTAAGGGGTATGCGTCAGGATTGTTCGGATTTATTGGCGCGATAGTTATATTTGTTGATATTCCTGCAAATCAAAAGATATTTGCCGGTGTTTCGTGTATTCTAATTCTTCTTGCCGGTTATTTTTATTTTTGGTACAGGGCTAACGCTCTCAGGGAAATAGATTTAACTATTGAAGGTAGTACGGTTACAGTGAAGGCAGGGGATATTTTTAAACAGGAAGGCTTAAAGGTTATCGCATTCAATGAATATTTTGATACTCAAGTGGATGATAAAATAATTGCGGCCAATAGTCTAAATGGGAAGTTTATCATAGACCATTTACCGGGTACTGTGATGGAGTTGGATCGTTATATTGAAAACTATGATTTTGAACCGGATGAAATTAAAGATGTTAATGAGTTGAGAGTTAAAGGTAAAAAACAAACATATGAGATAGGCACAATATGCGTATATGGTGATTATATATTGACCGCTCTTTCTAAATTCAATAATAAGAATGAAGCTAATTTAACGATGCCTGAATACCTTGAGTTTTTAATAAGTTTTTGGGATAAGGTTAATCGTGTTTATGCTCAGAAAAGTGTGTCTGTTCCTATTTTTGGATCAGGGGTAACTAGAATAAAAGGACATAAGACAATTGATGAAGAAGATCTTTTGAAGATAATGTTATGGACTTTCAGGATAAGTGAAATGCGTTTCAAACACCCTGCAAAACTCACAGTAATTATACATGAAGGAAAAATAGATAAAGTTAATCTTCTTGCGTTAAAAACAGCAAGAAATGGACTGTAATCTATTTTTATGCATTGCGTAGTGCCGCCGCATTGAGTTAGGGAACCTATATCACCTCGATGGGTTTCCATTACTGACGCAACGGCATTTCACCACTGCGGCATAAGGGTCGCTAAGTCCGGGTATGCTCGCCGTCATTTTCTCCTGTGAGTCTTTCTTCTTCATATCAGCTTCCGGTAATCGTTCCCCGTCACAACCTGGTCAGCAAGGGTATATAAACGCTTCGCGCCCTTGCTGGCCAGAACGACTCCGGGGAGGCCGAACCGTCAGGCGATACGAAGACGAAATTCACACTGACGGAGAAACAACCATGACTATGAACCTGCATACCCAAACAAGCGCCCCTAATCCCGCACCGGCGACCAGCGTATCCCCGCTGGAGCAGTCAGGCTCCTCAAAAACGAAATTTTCTAAAGGCAAGGCCAAACCAGATGTTTACCAGGTTGTGACTGACAGTATCATCGAAGCGTTAGAAATAGGGGTTAAACCGTGGGTGTGTCCGTGGAAGCGTAACGGTGCGGTGTCAGGTATTCCGTCAAACTTCACCACCGGCACAGCCTACAGCGGGATGAACATCATGCTGTTATGGTGCAGTGCAGCAAAGCAGGGGTTTAATGATTCTCGCTGGTTGACCTACAAACAGGCTCAGGATCAGGGCGCACAGGTTCGTAAGGGTGAGCATGGTACTACAGCCATCTTTTACAAGACGCTGGAAAAAGAAGCGGAGGATGGCGAGATTGAAAAAATTCCCATGCTGAAAACTTTTACCGTGTTTAATGTTGAGCAAATCGACGGGCTGGAAATTGGTGCCGAAATTGAACCACTGGCGGTAGGAGAGTTTGATCCGCTGCCGCAGGTTGAAGCACTATTCCAGCGTACAGGCGCGAACATTACCGAAAGTGGCCAACAGGCATTTTTTAAACCGCTAACGGATGAAATCTGGTTGCCGGAGCGTCATTTGTTTACTGATGCCGCGAATTTTTACGCCACCGGCTTGCATGAACTGGTTCACTGGAGCGGGGCGAAAAGCCGTTTAAATCGTGAAATGAAAGGGAGATTCGGATCGGAAGGGTACGCCTTTGAAGAACTGATCGCCGAACTTGGAAGCGCGTTCATGATGGCTGATTTAGGCGTTGTGGGAGAGGTTCAGCATGAAAGCTATATTGCATCATGGCTGAAATCATTGAAAGACGATAAACGTTATATTTTCAAAGCGGCCAGTGCCGCATCTAAAGCGCATCGGTATTTGATGGACTGCTGAGGATGGTAAAGCCCTGCACGCCGCAGGGCTTCAAATTTTCTGATAGATAATCAGAGATTATCTATTTTTTATAACTACCTGTTTTTTTAGTGTCTTACCGTTTACCAGGAACGTCCTGCAGGACGTTGGCCAACTGCGACCGGCGATGTGTAAAAAAGCAGATAGCATCAAAACCATTGATGCTATTTCAGTAATGATTGGCCAACTCGTTGGACTCGTTCCAAAGGCGGTTAAATTCGCCCTGATACGTCGCCGCCAGTGTCGGTGCATCCTGAACCAGCAGCACGTTCTCTGCGTTGCGTGTTGCCGCACTGGCGGTGTAGTTGAATGACCCGGTTTGCACCGTGTCGCCGTCGACGATCATAAATTTATTATGCATGATGGCGTATTGTGTATTGAGGCGCACAGGTACACCTTTATTAGCCAGGAACGTAACGGCGGTGTATCTGTCGTTATTAGCTTTCTCATCGGCCACTACCCGGACAGATACCCCGCGATTTTTTGCGGCGACGAGCGCCGCTGCAACCGGCTTACTGGTGAAGCTGTAAGCCGCGACATCAACGCTACGCTTTGCGCCATCAATGGCACTTAAAACGATCTGTAATGCACCCTGGCCAGCAGAGGGTGAAAAGCCTACGGAAACCGTAGGCTCTGCTGTGGCAAGCACTGGCGCAGCCATTACGATGGCCAGTACAAAGAACACTGATTTACGCATAATTTGTTAGATCCAGGTTTGTTAGCTCATCAACGGTATAAAATCGAAAAACATTGCGGTGCCGTTCCTCAAGCGTCACCTGTTGGTTGTTCACAATTACATGTTTAATGCTGTCAAACAGCAGCATAAGGGCGCGTTTTTTCTGATCATCAGGTGTGATATAGAACACGTAAAGCCAATGTTTATTTGTCCGTGCCATCAGATGGCTGGCCATTATCGACTGATAACGCGCTTTAGTTTTTATTCGACGCTCTGTTTCAACGGCAATCACTTTGCTGTTAGGCAAAGTGATTAATCCGTCAGGGCGGTGTTTAGTCTGGTACTGATTAAGAAACGTAGACCTGTCGCCGTTAATCCATCCTGTCGCACCTTTCTTTTCGATAATCAGCCTGGCTTGCTGATTATCGAGATGATGCTCCAGTGTCCAACCGGTAAGCCTGGACGGCTCAAATCTTGAGGGAAATGTTTTATCATCAGGGGTTAAAACGACGGCTAGCCCGTCGTTTGTAATTCCCCACAATGATAGTTTTGTTGTGCGTGATTCAATGACATGCTTTTGAATCAGCCCCATTTTCGTTACTTTTTCAAGCAAATCATAAAGTGATTTATGATGCTTAAACCCAAATAAAAATCTCAGCGTTTGATAATCGCTATAGGTTTCCTCTTTGAGAAAATTTAACAGGATGCGGATTTTTTCATGATTACGCTCCTGGCGTTCGCCGTGAGTAGCTAACAGCATTTTTCCCCCTTAAAAATCGAGTAGCGATAATTTTTGATCTTCTACCTGCTGCGGTTCTTCTTCTGCGCTTGCTGTCTCCAGCTCTGGTTTAGCATGTGGATCAGTTACCGGAACCGGGTCTACTTCTATCAATTCAGGAATGACTATCCCTGTGTCTGTCACTGGCGTGATTTCCTCGTCGTCAAAATCCAGTGCCTGTTTAACTTGCGGCGCGGCATCTGCAAGTGCAGGGGGAAGTGTGAAAATTTCCAGAGGGCGCTTTTTCACTTTCAGGGGCGAGATCAGCGAGGCGCGAGGTAACTCCGTTGCGGTAAAGATGTAACTAACAAAGGGAGGCAAATTTTGAAGCATATTACTATCGATAAAATACCGTTCAGCCTGTCGGATGGTTCGTTCATCATCGATTGTTTCAGTCAATACAGCATTGGTTTTAGCTTTACGGCTCTCGTCATCAACTAAAATAGTACCGGACATTCTGGCTACCCAATCCGCCGTATCTGGATCTTGCAACTTATACACCAATTTAAACTTGGCATTTTCAACTACAGCACCAACAACAGCATCACCATTTAAATCAGCCGGGCAGTCTCTTAAATCCGCTATTGATTGGTGCGCCATAATAATATGAACACCTTTATCACGGGCTGCTCCTAAACCTTCGAGTGCAGGTTTTGATAGATGGTATTTAAGTTCGTCCAGGAAAATGGCGATAGGACGAATATCACCAGCAACACGATCACGTAATTCAGCTAACTGAAATAAACGTACTAGCGTCATACGTTGTGACGTAATGATTTTAGAGTTACGCATTGAACCAATGATGTAACAGCATCCACCTTCATCAAAAATCTGTTTTAGCGAAAATCCTCCGGGTGCATTAATTGAATTCAGGAGCGCTAATTCTTCGGTTTTACCGTGGAAAGCTTTAATCGTTTCGCCAATGCTTTGAACATATTCACTGTTGTAAACGTCACGAATAGTTGCATCGGGATTTTTTGCGACAAACTGAGAAGCTATACGTGCGGCCTTACGGTCATCGATACGGTAAAAGTCCGCTGCCTCGCCTTTTTCTGCCAGGCTGAACCCTGCAACAAATAATTCTTCGAGGTGCTCCGCTGTAATTCCCTCTATCAGGTTTAGTTGATAATCACCTTTGTTTAAGTCGATTAACACAAAAGGTTTCCCTGCATCTTCGCAAGCCTTCCTGAAAAGATGTGGTGCCCACTCGTCATTTTTTGGATCTAAAACAAAAACACCCTCACCCGCTAAAATACTTTGATAAAGTAAAAGCGCGGCTGAAACACCTTTACCTGCCCCGGTAGTACCAATAATATCAGCGTGTTGTTTTTGCCAGTCTTTTACAGGGATATACTGAGGTTCTTTATCTCGGTCTAAACCAATGAAAATCCCTTTTTGCAAATCAATATAATCCATTGGATCATAATGTTCTGTATTTGGTAAAAGTGATTTAACATGCCGGACATCGGTACGAACCTCCCTTTCTAAACCAGTTTTTTTAACCAGTTTTTTCTTCACCTTGTCAAGTTCCGGTGTTAGTAAGCGGCGCATGATAAGGTGAAAAATAAAACCGATAATGGTAAGTAGTAACAGAAATGACCACTTTAGAACGGGTACATCAACTTCACCACGTCCCTTGTAGATCATCTGCAAAAACCATGTTGCAACGGGTGCCAGAGTGCCAAATAAAAAGCACAGCATGGAAAAGCCAATAATCAGTTTTTTCCACGCAGGTGCTTTCTGATGATCATCACTTTTAAGCGTTGCGAAAAATGGGAGAGTTAAACCCGATAATAACGCGAGTATCAATTGATGCCGTTGCATAAAACCATAAAACGAAAGAGCACCGTCTACTATCGGTGATAGCATGACGGCAATTTGATTAAACATTCTTGTATCTCCGGTTTGCTGTTCTCGCCGCATACCCTCACCGCATCAACTCACCGCGCAATGCGCGGCGAATCAATGCGGCGAAGCCATGAGGCTAAGGAAGGTGGCCGCGATGCGGCCATGAACCGGGAGGTATACTTCCCGGTTCTAACGACATGTGCCATTTCATGCGGGCTGGACGCCCTTATTCCATGTCACAAGGGGGTAATGTCGGCGCTGGACGCACCGCCAAAACCCCAAAGGTCAAAGGCGGCACACCGTCTTGCGCTACGCGCGACCACCCCCTTTAAGACGCCTGTTTTGACCCTTTTCTTCTCTTTGCTCGTTCCTCACAAAGCGAATTAAAGGGAAACTAGGCTTTAAAGGGGGTGGTCGCGCCACGGGGATAAAGCCCCCTTAGCCTCGACGGTGTGCGGGGCAAGCCCCCCAAATAAACCGCTATCGTGGGCGATAGCTTTTTGCTCGCTGGGGCGGCAAAATTTATTCGGCTCCCCCCGGCCTGTTCGGTTCCCTTTGGGGGAACGCTCTCAGGTGGGTTTGGCGACGCAAATTAGCAATTTCTTCGAAATTGAATTTACTCGCCGCACTCCACTTTTAATTCCATGCGGGGCATGAAATTAAAAGCCACAAAGCCGCGCCTGTGAGTGTTGTTATCACTTTTACTGGAGGTGTTTTCGGTGTGATGAAATTAGCAATCTTATGGATTGAATTTCATCACTTGGCGCGATTTTAACTACATATTTTGCTTAACTGCTTTGATTGGCGATCAGGAAGGAATCAAGAGGTTTTCCTGCATCAAGTTCGTTTTGAATAGGGCGGGGTGTTCGTCCTACGCCTGACCAATGTTTTTTAACACCACCTTCAATATATTCATATTTAGGTTTGCGTTTCGGAGATTTGACCTGTGCTTCACTACCGATTAAATCAGTCAAGGAAAACCCTTCCGCTTCAATAAGTGACATTAATTCCATTCGCTTATTTTCACGTTCGATACGTTGTTTTTCTTGCTCGTCATGCTCTGCTTTTTTATCCGCCAGTGCGGATGAAATACGGTCATTGAGCATGTTTAAAAATGTATAATCACTTTCTTTAAGGAATTTCTTTAACGTTCTTTCAGAGGTTAATTCTTCCTGGATAGGGTTCATAGCTTTAGCTCTCTTGGCATGGATTTAGGTGATGGTTTTTTATCATCTCGCGGTGGATATTCAAAATCTAATGCACCTGTTGATTTATCTTTCAGAATAATAAACATTGAATAGGTGCTGTCATTTTTCTTGCTTTTAAATCCTTTTATCTCCCCGCTTTTCCCTTTTGATATAATTGTCTCGATCTGTTTTTGAGTCAGGTTTTTACCCCGATATTCAAGCCATATTCTAAATTTACATCCGGTGCAATTACAGGCTTTTGCCGTCATAACTAATTCAGAATTACATGACGGACATGTAACAGTGAGTCGTGATAGTTGGGTTTTAGATGCTACCTGTTCGGTAGCCGTAATATTGATGCTAGCACTTTCCACCATACGAGTGATTTCGGCATAAAGGCCATCTATAAACTTATCAATAGTCATTTGGCCACTTTCAATTGCCGCTTGTTTTTCAGCCCATACAGCCGTCATATCAGGCTGTGTGGCAACGTCTGGAAGCGCGTCAATTAAAGAAATACCCGCATCGGTAGGAATGAATTTCCCTTTCTCTATGCTGATATAATTGCGTTTTTTCAACGTTTCGATAATCCCTGCACGGGTCGCTGGAGTTCCAATTCCGCCGTGTTCGTCTTTTTTGTCTTTGTCCTTTTCTTTCAGCAGTTGTTTAATGCGTGGATCACTCACAAAATCGGCCACGCGAACCAGCGCAGCCAGCAATGTGGCCTCAGTGAACAATGGGGCTGGCTTTGTTTTTTTCTCAGACACATCTACATCACGGCAGGTAAGTGTTTCCCCCGTTCGTAAAAGACTAAGCAAGTCGAAATCACCAGACTCATCGGCTTGTTCGTCGTCGCTATCACTATCATTCAGCAATGACGTAAAGCCGACTGCGATAGTTTTACGGGCGCGTACTGAGAACGTTTCTCCGCCGCATTCAATCACTACGCTGGCCTCTTTAAAGGCTTTTTTCGGCATGAATTGCGCGATATAAAAGGACGCAACAGCCAGATAAACCACTTTTTCGTTGGCACTCAAGGCTGATAAATCAGGCACTCGGTTTGTTGGGATAATCGCCGTATGCGCTGTTACCTGGCTGCTGTTAAACGCTTTGCTTTTCCGGCTGGCGTCGGTATCGAGCGAACTAAAATCAGGTAACGATTTTAGCGCCTCAATGAGTTGAGGTGCTTCACTGTATTGTTCATCAGACAGATAGGAGCAATCAGAACGGTTGTACGTGATCGCCTTATGTTTTTCACGTAACGATTGTGTAATGTCCAGGGTTTGCTGTGCCGTCAGTTTGTTTTTTTGGTTCATGTACTGCTGTAGGCGAACCAGGTTAAACGGCAGAGGGGCGGGGGTTTCCTTATCATCAACTGCTGCGGCCTTAATCGTGGCTGGTTTCCCAGACAGCGATTTAGCCAGGCTTTCTCCCCATTTTTTATCGTTGAGCCGGTTTTTCTCGTCAACGGGTGCATTCTCTGACACCTTCCAGTTAGCGCGAATTACGTCAGTATCATTGAGGAAGTTTCCCATCAGGGTGTAGTAAAAACTTGATTCATGAGACTGGTTTTCACGCCACCGGCGCACGATTAAACCGAGCACCGGCGTTTGGACTCGACCAACGGAAAGGACATTCTTATAGCCTTTTTCCTGTGCTTTAATGGAATATGCGCGGCTCATGCTGAAACCGTAAATAGCGTCACCGGCGCTGCGCATCAGGGCTTTAAGATAAAGCCCCCGGAACTGACTATTATCTTTCAGTGAACTGAGCGCCTTTTTCACCGCTGGCGCGGTGTTGTCATTAATCAGGGCGCGTTTTACAGGGGCTGTGTTTCCGGCATATTCGAGCAATTCATCAACCAGTAACTGACCTTCATCATCGGGATCGCCGCAATGCACAATCATTTTGATGTCCGGTCGTTTTATGAGCGATATTAACGTAGCCGCTTGTTTGGCCACACTTTCCTTTGGTTGAAGCTGTACGGGGTACAGCTTCAACGGCAAAGTATCGAGAGTCCAGGTCTTGTAAGCGGGGTTAATCTGCTCAGGCGGCACCATTTCAAGGACGTGGCCAACGCAATAGCTCACAATATCGGTGGCTGATTCAAAGTAACCATCGTGCCTGGTGAAATTTCCGTTGAGTGCTTTAACTATGTCGGTTGCCACTGAGGGTTTTTCTGCAATAAAGAGTCTCATAACTCACTACTCCTGATTTTGGCGAATTTCAGCCAGCGTTTCGTGGTAGCACTGGCGACTTTCCTCTAGGGCTTTGTCATCTAGGTGAAAACCACGTTTGGCCGCTGCCTGTTGGAATGTTTCGGCATCACCGGCGCTGAGGTTGGCCAGCAGCTTTCTTAGCTCACTAAGGACGCGGTATTGATAGATTTCGTAATGCAAACCACATCCGTGGTGTGCTTCTTTCTCGATGCGCTGAATAAGGCTTTCAGCTCTAACCGAGTCGCCGCGTTCGTGTGCCCAGGGAGATGCAATAAATCCGGGCTTAAAACTCATCGCTACCCCCTGATTCGTCCAAATTGGCTGATGATTTTGGCGATGGCCTCTGGATCTGCGGCTTTACATTCCCCGAGAAACTCCTTACGCATGTTTGATGTTTTCGAGGGGTCAAACCGGCCTTTCTTTTTGAAAGCGTTAATCTTGAAAAAGGATCTTTCGGCGCTGCTGCATTCACTGCCACCGCTGTTACCCGTTACTTTGCCGAACATACACAACACGACTTCGCAGGGATCAGCAGCGAAAGTAGGAGCAGAAAAACCAGCAGACAGGCACAGCAGTGCCGCCGCGATAGCGATATTTTTCATGTGATTACCTTTTGAATTTAAATGAGGGGATTAGCGATAAAAGTAAATATCGGTGACAGAACAGGTAAGACAGCCGCTGCTTTTGGGCGTAAATGAAACAACGGCTTTAGAGCCGTGGCTTCTCAACCAGGCTTTTGCAGCAAAATATTGTGCGCCGCTGGCGGCATTCACGATGATGTTTGGCGAATGAACAACCGCATACCAAACTCCCGGAGGGTAAACCTCATCGGGGTCGAAATTGGTTATATGTTGCGACCAGTGGCCTGTTACGCTGGCCGCTGGAACCACAACACCATTTTCTTCCCAGTGGGGCAAACTGGTGTTCATCGATGCCGGTGCTTTGTCCCATTCAGGTTGTACGGGTTCCGGTGGGGAGGAACACCCGGACAGCACAGCCACCAATGTGGCCGCGTAGAGGAATTTACATTGAGGCATAGCCAAAGCTCTCCTTTATTTCTGCAAGGTGCAGGGGTTTAAAGTAAACATCGCCCATACGGCGAATATCACCGTGAATATCGACACTCACTATTACGTCAACGCAGTTGAGTACCTTACGTAACAGCACGTCATACGGCATTCCCTTACAAGCGGCGTTCTCATAGCAGCGGTCGATGATGCCGGTGATACAGTCTTTGGGATTACCGGCGTGAAGCGAAGTTACAAGCCCTTCGTGGCCAGATCCGATAATCTTGAGGCAATCCCATGCCTCACCACCGCGTACTTCAGCCAGCAGGATGCGATCCGGGTTCATGCGATAACAGGAACGGATAAGCCGTGCCGGGGTAACAATCGCATCTTCACCGGCGTCAGCCGGGTAATACAGGTGGACATAATTTTTATGGTGATAGAATTTAACTTCAGGGTTGTCTTCGATAGTAATTAAGCGCAGATATATTGGAATGTAATGCAAAAGCATTTTCATATAGGTTGTTTTACCTGAGCCAGTTTCACCGACAATAAATACAGACTTCCCGCACTCAATTACTTTTTCCATGAATAACGGAATATTTCCAGATTTATAAATTTCCGCGAGTTCATCATCTTTACTTTGAACCTTTTCTGTTCCTGTTACACGGTTATAGAAACCGCCGTCTATATATGATTGATGCGTTCGCTGATAAAAATCAGGTTTACGCACGGTGATTGAAACGGTGTTGCGCTCACAGGCTGAAGGGATAATAACCTGGCAGCGCTCCCCTGATGCCAGCGTAGCGGACAGGATAGGGCTGGTATCATCAATGTTATCGTCATTCCAGACGGCGAGAGCCTTAGCAAACGCCTGGCACTGAGCCAGGGTCACAGGGGAGTCGTGCATCTCCCACCTCCCCCTGATTTTAGTGTGAAGCTCTCCGGGGCGATTAATGGCAATTTCTGTTAACCCGTCAATTGCAAGATAATCTCCAAATATACTGTCACGCATATATTCAAGAGAGAGGTTTTCTTCCTGTTTCATAGAAAATCATCTCATGTTTAATTTATATACACCGGAAAAATCAATATCTGTCGAGGTCATTATTCCGATAATATCGCCCTGGTTTCGGTACATGGTTGGCGGGATGTTAATACTATTATCCAGTGTTGTTTTGGCCATCTCAGCGGCAGCGGTACGGGTATTTTCAGTATAATCAGTATTACGGTCTTTACCTGGTGCGCTATCGGCGGCTGCTGCGGCAACGTCTTGCACCATACTAAGCATCATGGCATTGCCAAATCGCTCCCAGAAGTGAGTATCAATCCACCCATCGATTCCGGCTTCACCGAGTTGGCCAACAACCTGTGAATCGATAAGGGGAATCTGGACTGCATCCGGGGTTCTCAGTTCTGTCCAGGCGATAAACATTCTGCCCTGGCCGTGCTTCAATGTGCCGTTACGGTAGACGCCACGCGCTATTGTTCCGGCAGGGATCAGCCGTACAAAATTGTTGGCGCTATAAACGTCTTCGCTAATCATGCAGGTAATCTTACCGGCAACGTCTGATACGAACCGGCGCATTAACGAGCAGGGAATATAGCGGTCTACAGGGATATAGAGGTTAGGATCAAGGTTAAGGCGTTTAACTCCGGTGATTCTGGCCACACCATCAGATCCCTGACCTGCATCACTAGGTGTATCGCTACCATCCGGGCAATGCAATTTCCCATCAGCACCTTTTACCAGTATTTTTTTGCATTGAACGTAGGATAAATCCTGTGGAGAATCAGCGGTATGTCCAGTTTCCTGTTGTCGCGTTGATCCCCCGGTTTGACTGGCGGTGTTACTGCGCTGGCCAGTATTCTCTGAGCCGCCAGATTCGGCCAGTGCACTGGCCTTACTGAATGCAACTGGCGGCGGTGGCACTGACGGTATATCGCTTTCCCCGGCCTTATTATCTGCTGATGAATCTTGCATGAACGCACCCAGTGGGTTTGTGTCCTGCCCCATGCCACGCCGTTCCGTCCCCCCTTTAGGTGTTGCGCTTACCTGTTTATCACTATCCGGGGTGTCTTCTTTACTGCCTTTTAACAACCCCATTACATAGTCGCCGCCAGCGGCCAGACCTATCAGCAGTATCAGGCTGATAATACCGACAATCAGTGTCCGCTTTCCTTTTGGCTTATTATGCTTAACAACAATCGGCTGACCGGGTTCCGGTTTATCATCCGGTGCACCTTTGGCCAATTCTGCGCGCGCCCGTTCACGCGCTTCGGCTTCCAGTTCTGCGGGGGTCTTCAGGTCTTCTTCTTTATCTGTCATTGTTTTGTCTCCAGGGTGACAGACGGCGAAACAGTGTCACCGTTCGCGATTTTTACTTTTCCAAATCCGGCGTTTTCTATTCCAACCACGGCATCGCCATAGCGAAGGACAAAGCGCGGTGATAATGAGCGCACGATCATCACTTTGTAATTCCCCTGTTTAATGAACGTTGGCGTGATGACCTGCTCTTTGCTGTTCACGATAACGAACGGGGAAGGGATGGATTTTTGCGGTGAAAAACCAAGATAAGTAAAGCGGCCGTCGTCATACGCGAAGTCCGGTGCAATCATTTCTGAGCCGCTGGCCACCCGTTTGGTGTAGTCCCAGTTACGGGGGGCGGTGGCCTTCATGAAAGCTGTATCGATACGCTCTTTATCCTGTTTTTCCTGCAACTCCGCAGCTCTGGCCAGTCGCGCCGACTCCGATTGTTTGCGCATATCAGCGGGGTACTGATAACGCACAACAAAAGCGATACCATGTTCCGGGCTTCCATCATCGATCACGTTAAGTACCATGCTGTAGTACCGCTTCGAGGTGGTCACAAACAGGTTTGTTTTCCAGTCCTTAGATGTGGGTAAAAAAACCTGCTTCGCGGTTTTACCGTCTGCGTCCGTGACGGGTTGAGTGATCGGGGCTGGACGGATATTTACCCGGTTAGCTGCTGTAGTTATCGTCCAGCCTTTCTCAAAGCCTGCCTGTGCATCGATTACCTGCTCATCATCGTCAAAAACGAGTGTCGAAACGAAACCGGCGCGGGTATTGATAATGGTCGTGTTCTGGCTGTTATAGGACACGTTTTGCATGTGGCTATCGTAAGAACTGCCTTTGGGGAGTGCCGCTCCCCAGGTTGAACATGAGGCAAGTAATAGAGCCACAGTAAGGAGCTTCATATTCATTATTCCGTCCTTAATTCTTTATCGCGCTGATAGCTGGTAATGATGAAACCAAGCGGGTTAGCTTCGCGCTGTGCAGATGTCAGTTCATTGCGAGGTAAATAGCGGTATGTCAGGCGGATGTTCCAGTAATCCGTCTTCTCCGAACCGTTTGCAATGCGGCGTATCGTGCGCTTAATGCGCAACATGGCCAGCCTGTCCGGGTCTGTTGCTTTTGCGTGGACATTAGAAATAATTTCGACCTTTACTACATAAGCCGCTTTTTCGTAAATAACATCAGGTGCAGATGTGCTATTAAACCAGGCTAAATATTCGCGGTTTACATTCTCACTATTAAATAATTGCGTGGTGTCATAATCATTCTGTAAAGCAAAGTAATTATAACCTTCACGAAGTGTGACGTAGTTGGCTGCAAACGCTTTAGCTAAAGCCTCTTGTGAAGAAATATCACGGTCTTTAACTCTGGTGACGTATTCCACTCGGCCTGTTTGTTTGTCGAGTGTATATAGTTCTAATTCGGTCTGTTTAAGTGGCAACATAATTATAATTGCCGCTATGGCCATCACAGTTAAGAAACCAAAAAACGCAGTGAGGAACCAGGCTAGTTTTGTAATACGCTCTGATTTTTCGAGCATGACCGTTTCAAACTGACGTGAGGCATTGATGGATTTCGCTAATTCAGACATTAGAGGTCAGCTCCTGAATAATTACCGGTGAGTTAACGGGTTCTGGTTTCCCGGAAATTTCCGGGAGGCTGTTTTTTTGCTGTGCGCAGCCCGTAAGCACGCACAACATCAGAAGTATGATGATGCGTATCATTGATTTTCCTTAATACAGAGTCATTCCCCGCCTGAATCAGGGGAAAGTAAACGTGCGAGGTTATTTAAAGGATTGCAGCAATTTTTAGCGGCGTTGCTGATTCATACGTTGGATAGTGCTAATTGATGCGGATCGGCGTTCCCATGCCGCGTTAGTCCCTCCAGTCCTTTGCGTTGGACTGGCAGAGCCACCGGATTGAAGGTTATTCGCTGCCCGGTCGCCAATGGCACCTGAACCGCTTCTGGCAGCATTTGTGAACTTACTACCTACAGAGCTACCCCCAGCCTTTGCAACGCCTTGCATGACACCCTGAACGGCTACGCCACTCAACGCATGAGCTATTTTGGCAGAGAACCAGACAATGACACCTGCACCAATACCGGCGAGTAAACACTGAGCCGCAAGAGTAACCATGTTACTTTCATTGGATGTTGTTACTGCAACATCCAATATCTTATTTATATAATTAATTGCTATCCTTACAAATAACGCCGAGAACATTATCGTTAATATTGCTGCAAATATGGTTTGCAACCAATTATTAAACATTGGCTTTAGAAAACCATAGGATAAACAAAAAATAAATATAGGCGCGGTGGTGCACATCAATAATATTGTTATTTCAGCAAGGAGGTTAACTATAGTTGAAACAATAAGTACAAATATTGAACCTCCCCAAACTAATCCCTCGGCTAACCCTCCATTAAATTTCACATATGTTGAATCGTCTTTTTCGTATAGCGTTTGACCTAGCGCCTGTGCTTTATTCCATACGGTATCTAATAACGTCCATACGTTATCACTTCCACTCACTCCATTTTTCAAACCATCAATAGCTGATATGGTCAAATCGAGCCAGCCACCAAGATTTAAAACAAACATTAAAATCAACAGCAGGCGTCCAAAATCCCAAGCCACATCTTCAAAGGGTGTTTGAAGTTTACCTGCTAACGTTTGATAACCACGGAACATTATGAATACAGTAAAGGAACTCACTGCAATAACACTAATCATGGAGCCGTATACGGAAGTTTGACCCTCTAATACGGCATTAAGACCTCCCATGATGGTGTTATTCATTCCAACAAATACACCACCTGACATAAGTACCTCTTTATTGAGTCGTAACTTTTCTTCTCATCTCTTCTTTTTTAGCGAAAAGATTTTCGAATTTATCTTTAACACCCGGATTGCCAGCTCTGGCAAACATCAATGCTGCCCTATAAGAAAACTCACAATTATCACTGGCTTCTCCATCTTTCAAACATTGTGAATATACTTCATAGGTTTCATCTGGATGTTGCTTGTACCACGATTCTGATTTTTCTTCTTTACATGCAGCAAGTAGCGTTAACATGGATAAAATCATTATTAATTTGGCTTTTTTATGCATCGTGTGGTTCCTATAAGTTATTAAGATCAGCTACTGGTGCATTCAGTTGCTGCTCGGCAAAGGCTTTCTGCCTTTGTGTCGCTAACATGTTAGCACGTAATTCAGCTTGCTTAACTGACATCTCCCACTGTGATGTCAGGGCATTAAGCTGAACGCTTTTTGCAGCAACTACGTTAGCCAGGTCTTGCGATTCCTTTGCATCCTTAGACTGCTCTACTCGGCCAGATAGCTGTGAAATATCACTAAGAACGTCTGCGATCTTATTCTGTACATCAGAGGTTTCCTCGACGGCTACGGCCTGGTTCAACACCATCTGTTTACAGCTATTAAGATAGGTGCCGGAGGCGCTGGCGTTACAGCTATCAAACACTTTGTATTTGTCGTAAAGGCCATTGAGTTCAGAAGTAAATGCACCACCCGGATTCGTCAGGAGGTCATTAAGAGAAATACCCCGCTGTTGTAGGTTCTTAATGTCATTAGTGAGGTTTTTTGCCTGATTCATAAATGCCTGAACGTCACGAATGCCGGTAGCTGTTGCAAGTTGCTCCTTATAGGCGCTCATTTGATCTTTATAATGCACTACGGTTTTTTCCCATTGTGCTACCTTTTCAATCCACTGATTAATATCAGTGACATTTGCAACGCCATCAAATACAGGGATTCCGCCACTAATTGCGCTGGAAGAAAATAAGACCGTTGAAATAATACAAGCGGCCAATGACTTTTTAATTTTCATGTTTTTCACCATTATGATTGATTGGTATTTTTTAAGTGCAAGGGGTTTATATTGCCTTTTTCAAGAATTCGTCTTTCCATTCTTCTGGTTTCATACCTTCCTTATATATGGAGTCAAATATTTTTAAGTTATCTTCACTGCCGCTCAGTATTTTTGTATAGCGACCTAACCCGGATAAATCCATTTTAGCCAGGGAAACGAAAGGTCTTGTTTCACCACGGCGCAGCGGGGTTTTAAGTATGACCATCTGACGGGAGCCAGGATCAAGGTTTTTAACAATATCAAAGACACTTTCTGGTACTTTGAGCTTGTTAACATAGTCTTCGCGAGAGGCTTTAGGGTTGGCCATGAATATTTGTGTGCCGCACTGTTCTATAATTGCGGCTGAAATTTCATTTTTAACCATTTCATCCGGTGACTGTGTTGCTGGTACGAATATCCCGTTAAGTTTGCGAATAACTTTAAGCATATTAAGCGCGAACTTGGCAAATTCCTTATCGGCAAGCCACTTCCAGAATTCATCCATGAATAAAACGAGTCGTCTTCCGTCCAGTAAACTGGTAACGCGATAAAGCAGATAAAATGTAATGGGTGCTCTGACGTCTTTATCATCTAAAAACTCGGTGCCATCAATACCAAAGTTGTCGTCTTCGGCAATATTGAATGTGTCAGCTTCGTTATCGAATACCCAGCCAAATTCCCCACCTTGCGCCCATTGTTTCAAACGGATACGTAACCCATTTGTACGCGCTTCTTTGGTTGGTGGCTCCGGTAGCACTTCCAGAAGTCGGGTTATTCCGTAGCGCCGGTACTCCGGGGGATAATCCAGCATGATAGTATTTACCCCTGCACTGATGCGTTCCTCATCGCGAGGGTCGAGTGGTTTACCATCTCTTGTACAAATTATGCGGATAAGCTGCTTAATAAAATTGTGGATTGGCCCCTATATTTCCATACACTTTTTATCACTTAACCCATGACTGGTTCGTCGCCGCAGATATTCCCGTGGCGAACGATACCCCAGTGCACTATGCGGATGCCATTCGTTGTAATGTTCGAAGGCCTCCGCAAGGTTCTTTACCGCTGTTAACCCGTCGGGTTTCGGCATGATGCTGATGTAATCGCGCTTCATCGTTTTCACGAAGCTCTCTGCCATCCCGTTGCTTTCCGGGCTACGTACCGCCGTATGTTTAGGCTCCAGTCCTACCATTCTGGCGAACTGACGCGTCTGATAAGAACGGTAGGCTGAACCGTTGTCTGTCAGCCACTCAACTGGGGATGTCGGCAGGCTGTTACCGAAGCGACGCTCCACGGCACCCAGCATGACGTCCTGCACGGTTTCACTGTCATATCCACCGTTACTGGCCGCCCAGTAAAGTGCCTCGCGATCGCAACAGTCCAGAGCGAACGTGACCCGCAGTTTTTCACCGTTATCACAGCTGAACTCGAAGCCGTCAGAGCACCACCGCTGGTTACTTTCTCCAACGGCCACTTTCCCTGTATGCGCCCGCTTCGATGGCGGTATTTCCGGTTTACGCTCAAGCAGCAGCGCATTCTGACGCATGATGCGGTATACGCGTTTGGCATTGATCACCGCCATGTCGTCAGTTTCTGATTGTCTGCGCAGCAGTGCCCATACCCGACGATAACCATAGGTGGGCAGATCGCCGATAACGGTATGGATACGGGCCAGCGCGTCAGTATCATCAGGCTTGCGCTTGCACCGACGATCCTGCCAGTCCTTCGACCGACGGGCCATGGCATGCAGTTGCGCACGTGAGACCCGGAGGCAACGACTGACAAGGCTTATTCGCCATCCTCCGGCAACAAGGGCACGTGCGCTATCCACTTTTTTTGTCGGCCATATTCAACGGCTTCTTTTAGCAGCTCGTTTTCCATGGTTTTCTTGCCCAACAGGCGCTGCAGCTCTTTAATTTGCTTCATCGCAGATGCCAGCTCCGACGCGGGCACAACCTGTTCTCCTGCGGCAACGGCTGTAAGGCTGCCTTCCTGATACTGCTTACGCCACAGGAACAGCTGACTGGCAGCAACGCCATGCTGACGGGCGACCAGCGACACGGTCATTCCGGGCTCAAAACTCTGCTGAACAATGGCGATTTTTTCCTGAACACTTCGCCGTCTGCGCTTCTCTGGACCTAAAACATCAATCATTCGGACTCCAACGACTAGTCTAAAAACTAGTATTAAGACTATCACTAACTTAAGTGATACCAACTGTCTGGAGATTCAGGGGGCCAGTCTAAATTGATGTTACGTTTCGTTGGTTGCAGAGCGAAGGGGTTCCACCCGGTTGGTTCACCCGTTCTGATACGAAAGTAGCGCCCTCCCATCTGGCGTATGGACATTTCAGCGGAGCGGTCTTTATCAAAATAAACCGTTGTCATGCGCTTATGGGTAGCTGAATCAGTAAACGATGATGGACGGCGATATTTCTGCATTAAATGCTTCATTGCGGCCAGCAATGTAGATTTACCTGTACCTGTACTACCAATCACCATTGAATTACCAGGGTTCTTTTCGTTGAATTCATCCACGTCAGCCTGGCTATTATGGAGATTTAAATAATAGCCGTTGCCAGAGGGTGTTTTCATTACCGCAATTGCTTCACCCCACGGATTCCCTTCGCGTTTATGGGAGTGGAAATTATGCAGTGAAGCCATATCGGCAAAGTTCTGGCTGCTTACCGGTACAAGGCGCGGACGTAAATCATAAATCCCCGGAAGCTGTGCCAGATAGGCAGCAGGGAGCGACATTGTTGATAATGTAACCAAAATACCCAGGTCTTTTAGTGGTTCGGCCAGCGCGTTGGTATCTTTGATAACCCTTTCCTCACTAGGGGAGGAAACAATTAAAGAGAAGTGATACTTACCAAAAGAGATGTGGCCAGACTGGAGCAGGTCACGAGCAACCATAAGGTCTTCCTGCTGCGTTATGGCATCATCATCAGCCGATTGAAGCCTGTTCTGTGTCAGCTTAATATAGTTTTTAGCTTCATCCTTAGCCATGCAGGTGAACGATTGTGTAAGTACATAATCACAGTCGGCGTACAGCAACGCATCAAACAGGCCGGTATAAGTTTCAGGTGCGTGATCCTTGATTTCCAGGCTACGGAAAAATATCGGCTCATCAATCCCATTGCACTGGCCAGTATCCGTTGAGAAAAACAAATCTGATGCACCGAGTACGTCATAGAACGGTGAGCGTGTAACGGCGATTTTCTGCCATTTCCCTGTAAGTAGTCGGTTATAGAACGACAATTGAGAGGAGTAAACGCGCCCGTTCTCTTCATACGCACCTAATGGTGTCGCTGTAAAGCTCTCCAGCGAGGTATTTAATAGTTCCCAATGCTCAAGCATCACTTTTAGCGAAGCATCCAGCGCTTGTCTCCTTGCCCCGTCAGACTTCTGTTTCATCGCTGATCTTTCAAGGCGAGATAGCGGGATAAAACACGCTGTTAAAAATAACCGGCTATGGCGAAATGGCTTATCTTTAATCGTATTGTAGTAAAGGCTGGCAACTTCATCAGAAAAGGGAATGCCAGAGTTACACTCGAAAGTATCAGTGTAACTTTCCCGTACTCTATGCAAATAGAAGGTGACCGGAAGCCCCTCAAATGCTCTTATCATATTATTCAGCTTCACCGTTTGAAATGTGAGGTGATGTTCGTCTTCACATTCAAAAATAGTTCCACCGAGTTCCCATGTTGCAACAAAGTCTCCTTTTCGGTTTTTGACTATATGTTCATTAACATGTGATGAGTAAGGAATGTATTTAGAGATATTTACACTTTCGTTTAATCTCATTTTTTTATTAAACTCCGTAATATCTATGGCTTCATACTGCTGTGATGAAATTACATTTGCACCATAGAATTTATTAGAGGCCTTACGGCCTCTTGTCTTGAATTCAAGAAGTTTAAGGTTGAAAAACTGGATGTCTTTTCGTGCCTTGCTTCTCATTTCAATTAGTGTGGGGATAAGCAGTAAAAGCAACCAATAATTCCTGAGATAAACAGTCATCAGTGCAATTGCCCCACATGCAATAACCAGAGGGACTAATGGTATTCCCAATAGTGCCGCTGGTCTTGTTAATGCCTTGTTTAGAATGGCCATGATTTATTCCAGAGTTAAGCCATGTAATACGCACCAAAACCAGATGCACCAGTGATAAGAATGCCGCCAATAATGACGTTTTGCATGTCACTAAGTTTCTTTCCATCCCATAAGACCTTGTAGCCAATCCACATTACGCACAGCGTTACTGTGGCTACAGCTAAAGTTCCTAAGCCCACAACCCACATATTGAGTGATTCATTAGCTTTATCAAAACCCCCACTGGCCGCCATAGCTGGGGATACCATGACGGACAGGGAAATGATGGTTTCTTGAACTTTATTTTTGATAGCTACAAATTTAGATTTAATGCTCATTTGTTGGTTTCCTTATTTTCAGTAATAACAAAGTCACCGCGCACGATATGTGCAGGGTATTTGATTGTTTCGGTTTCTGATTGGGTGCTATCTATAACATCGCCGCGAACAACCTCATGAGGATAGAAGGTTGATATATTTATTTTCTCTGGTTCAGTTTGGATTGATTGCTTGTCCTCTTTTGTTGAAGGCACAACGTAACCTATTCTCTGCACGTAACTTGTATTACCGAATGATTTTTCCGGTTTTTTTCCTGTATTGAAATTTCCAGAATAATAACAACTGAGCGCCCTTTCCAACGTTGTACCGCGTAGGTAGCAATCAGTAATTATTTTTTCGAAAACAGAAAGATTATTGCAGGGGGAAAATAATTTATCGGCGGTCATGCCAAACTTGCTAAAGTTGGTGCTGGTAATTTGCATTAAACCGACAGAATAGCGTCTATTCTTCTTTTCAATGTTTTTTACTATATTGAGGGCTTCTCCTTTTGATTTTGGTAAATGAGTAATAACACCTTTATCACCTGGTAATCTTTCTGCTTTTGGGATTATTTCGGCAATGGCATAGGGATTAAAACCTGATTCAATTCTTGCAACGTCCTGTGCTGTGTCCGGGTGAATTGATGCGGCACACTGTAACGTCAGAGCAAGAAAGGCAGAGGTCGATAGCATTTTACCCTCCTTGACAGTCGTCCGGAGCGCTTAAGGTGGATTTGGGCATGGGTTAATCCTCTTTTGATTGAGTTTTTTCAAGTAACTCCCCGAGTAGCTTTTTATGAGCCTTGTCTGCAAATTCATCGATCAGGTAATGGAGGAAATTACTTGCCTTTATATCTGTGCTCGACAGATAACTAATTTCCCTGGCGTGGGCGGCAAGTAGCTGGTAGCGGGGTTGCCCAACGTAAATAACCGCCGTGCTGGTTGGTACACCCAACTTTTTTTTCGGCATTGGGAGGGGATCTCCTGTAAATAAATATCGCCTGTATGACTGGCAGTGTGCGATTGGGGATGATTTAAAAGTCAGCAGTTTCCAGAAGCTTTGAAAATGCGACCTGGCGCGTCTCTACTGATCTAATCAGCGATAGCTCTTGTATTTTTTGAAGCAACACCGGGGAGATGTTGCGGCATTCAATCGCGTCCTCGTCTTGGTTAATCGAAACCAGACGGGCGCACTCGATGGCTGAAACTACTTTGTCGGGGATAGTGCACGGATCAGTACCAAAACGAACAAAGCCAATAGCACCGGGGATAGATGTAATATCAGATGTGTGGATTTTGTTAATATCAAAAGAGAGGAATAAATAATTAGGAAATAGTGGCTTATCTTCCATGCGAACTGCATTGCAATCCTTGCGCCTTGTTACCTTTACATATTGCGGGGAAAACGAGACAACTCCTAACCCACTGACACGATTCTTTATTCTTTCTGCATCCTGCGATTTGCAGTACAGCAAATACCATAGATTCATAGCAATTTACCTCCCGGGCACAAGCCCCCATTTTCCGCCGTCCTTAGAGGCGTACTCCTTAGTAAATGTCCCTTTACATAAAACAACTGTATTTTTATACAGTATAAATAGTATGTCAATGTAAAGGTTCTGCAATGATAATAACATTGATGTATGCAAAATCAACCACGATTCATTATGTGGACATTTTGCGCGTTTGCGCCTTGTAAGATGAGACTCCCAAAGGGGGTGACATACATGGTGCCTAAGAGACTGAAAGAAGCGCGGGAAATGGCTGGAATTTCACAGGAAAAACTTTCTCAGCTTATCGGTGTTGAGGGAATCAACACTCGTTCCCGATTGTCGAGTTATGAGGTAGGAAGGACAGAGCCGCCTTTTAACTTAGTAAAAAAGATTGCCAAAGTTCTTGATTATCCAGAAAATTATTTTTATACGGTGGATGATGATTTTGCTAATACTGTTTTGGAATTCCACAGGAATCGTATGAATCCTGATTCAAATCCCCATTACAACACCGTCATAGAGGTGAAAAAATTAGCGGAACAGCTTGATGAGGCGAGAAAGCTAGCTGGCGAATTAAGTGAATGCTTAAAACGTCGTTAATCCAGCATCTACCGCTCGCCACAGTCTTTGATTGAGGCGGAGCGCAGCCATAGGCGAGCACCGAACACTCAAAGCGAGGAAGCGGAATTTCCACTGAATTAACAAAGAAATGCGTTCACTCTGAATCTACATAGACAAGAGAAAACCCCTGTTGATATTCACAATGTTAATAATGTTGAGACTCAATATCTGTATGAATTGATTGGGTAAATTAGATATGTTCTTTGCGGGATCTTTTGGCGGGGGAATTGATCGTTGCTTCACTACGTGGTAATTTACCTGCGTTTACAAGTATTCATACGGGTGGGACGTTCCCGGTAATAGCGTCTAGGGAAAGGGTGATAGGCAAAAGCCACACCCTGAATGCAAAAACCCCCTGAAATCCTGACGAACTTGGCGGAACGAGGGATATTCAGGGGGTCGAAAGCAGGCGCGGCGCCTGAAAAGGATTATAGCAAATGCATAACCTAAAACAACCCCTCTTCCTCGCCATAAGCGCGGGCGGGC
>NZ_CP055486.1 GCF_013705725.1 Klebsiella sp. RHBSTW-00484
ATGGGGCAAGCACAGCTACGACTTTTCAGCCCAGCCGATGAGGCGGGTTGCTATCACGACACAGCCCGGCAGGGCTTTTTCTCGTTGCTCATGGCGACGGGCGAGGGCAGCGGCAAGAAGCAGGACAGTTACCGGCTGTCACAGATGCCCGTGGTGCTCTCCATGCTCGACCACAGCAGGGATACGTGGCTGTCTCAGGCCGAGTTCATCAAGCCAAACCGCCGTGTCGTCAATCTGGCCCGTATCGGGCTGCTGTTCGCTGACTTGGACACCTACCGCGAGCCGTGGGCGCAGGGGCGCAGCCCCGAGCAACTGGCCGCCGCTGTCATGTTCCGCTGCTACGACGAAGGCGTGCCGCCGCCGTCGATCCTCGTTTTCTCTGGCCGTGGCGTGCAAGCAAAGTGGCTGCTGGATGGCACCTTGCCGCGTCAGGCGCTGCCACGCTGGAATGCCTGCCAGCGTTACCTGATCGACCGTCTGGCCGGGCTGGGCGCTGATCCAGCGGCCAAGGATGCAAGCCGCGTGCTGCGGCTGGTCAATACGGTGAACAGCAAGAGCGGCGAGGTTTGCCGCGTCATCCACGTTGAGCAAGGCCCGGACGGCGAGCCGATCCGGTACAACTTCGAGTATCTGGCCGAGGCGCTACTGCCGGTGGCCCGCTGGGACATCGAGGCCGACCGCAAGGCCCGCGCCGACCGTCGCCAGTTCAAGCTGCTGCCGGGCGGCCAAACCGGCAACCTGCGCACGCTCAACGGGCGGCAACTGGCGTGGGATCGTCTGGAGGACTTGCGCACGCTGGCCGCGCTGCGCGGCGGCGTGGCCGAGGGCGAGCGGATGCAGCACCTGTTTTGGCGGCTGAATTTCCTGCTGCTGTCAGGTGCGACGCACACCGGCCAGATGTACCACGAGGCCGCCGCGCTGGCCCGTGAGCTTGACCCACGGTGGAACTACCGCAGCGCCGAGCTTATGACGCTGTACGCCAAGGCCAAGGCCCACGAAGCCGGGGAAAAGGTGGAGTTCGGCGGCAAGCAGTTTGCGCCGCTCTACACGCCCAAGAACGACACGCTTATCAGCCTGTTTCACATCACCGACGACGAGCAGCGCAAGCTGCGCACGCTCATCAGCCGGGACATGGCCGCAGAGCGCCACAGCGAGCGCGAGAAAGCCCGCAGACGTGCCGCTGGGGCTGTCGATCGTGCTTCCTATCTGGAAGCAGCCAGCGCCAAGCAGGCGCAGGCTTTGGCCCTCAAGGCGCAGGGTCTGAGCGTGCGGGCCATTGCTGCACAGATGGGCATTAGCAAGACCGCTGCCGGGCGCTACATCGCAGAGCCGGGAGAGTGTCCCAAGTCCATGCGTATTACAGGCGGGGAGGGCTGATCGTGAGGTGTCCCAAGTCCATGCGTATTACTAATGGCGAAGCCTACGCCCGGCGCGTAGCGCCTGCCTTTGAGTAGCGCCTGCCTTTGAGTAGCGCCTGCCTTTGAGTAGCGCCTGCCTTTGAGTAGCGCCTGCCTTTGAGTAGCGCCTGCCTTTGAGTAGCGCCTGCCTTTGAGTAGCGCCTGCCTTTGAGTAGCGCCTGCCTTTGAGTAGCGCCTGCCTTTGAGTAGCGCCTGCCTTTGAGTAGCGCCTGCCTTTGAGTAGCGCCTGCCTTTGAGTAGCGCCTGCCTTGGAGTAGCGCCTGCCTTTGAGTAGCGCCTGCCTTTGAGTAGCGCCTGCCTTTGAGTAGCGCCTGCCTTTGAGTAGCGCCTGCCTTTGAGTAGCGCCTGCCTTTGAGTAGCGCCTGCCTTTGAGTAGCGCCTGCCTTGGAGTAGCGCCTGCCTTTGAGTAGCGCCTGCCTTTGAGTAGCGCCTGCCTTTGAGTAGCGCCTGCCTTTGAGTAGCGCCTGCCTTTGAGTAGCGCCTGCCTTTGAGTAGCGCCTGCCTTTGAGTAGCGCCTGCCTTTGAGTAGCGCCTGCCTTTGAGTAGCGCCTGCCTTTGAGTAGCGCCTGCCTTTGAGTAGCGCCTGCCTTTGAGTAGCGCCTGCCTTTGAGTAGCGCCTGTACGGCGCGGCCCCCTCGTCCAGTTCATCGGGTGGCTGTCATGAGTCGCGCCCGTCGATCCTTTCCGCCCGCGCTGCTGGATTCGTTGCGGGCAATGACGGTGCAGGAAACGCTAGACCGGCTGGGCCTGTACTGGAAACGTGAACCTGGCTTTGTGCCGGTGAAGGACAAAGCTACGGTGCGGCTGAATGTGTCCATTGGTGGCGGCGGTGTTGAGCTACTGGCGACCGGGCCGAAGTGGTACGACACGCGGAAAGAGCAGGGCGGCGGTGCCATCGACCTGACCATGCACCTGTTCAGATTGTCATTTGTGGATGCGGTCAAACGGCTGTCGCCTTGATCGTGTTTGCAAGATGCCCCCGGCAGGGCCGCCGGAGGCCACTCGCCGCCGTGAGGCTCTGGGGGCAGGGTGGCGGTCTTCGCCCTTCGTCCTGCCCCCTTTCTTACCCTCTCAAAACGCGCTGTAGGCCCGTTTCTGGCCGACAACGAGCCGAAGGCGAGGCGTCAGCACGGTGTTTCACCAAAAACGAGCAGCCGACCGGGCAGCGGTACGTTACGAAAACCGCTCGCATATCGTATCTGTATTGCGTATCATATCTGTATTGGTACGATTTACGCTGATATGGTACGAAAGGAGCAACGATCATGGCACGTCAGGGCATCACTTTTGAGCAGGTCGCCGCCGTCGCTGATGCGCTGGCAGGCGAGGGTCAGCAGCCGACCATCCGGGCGGTGCGGGAGAAGCTGGGCGACACCGGCAGCCCGAACACTATTCACAAGCACTTGACCGCGTGGCGCGAGGCCCGCCCGGTGGCCGCAGCCGCTGCGCCGGAACTGCCGCAGGCGCTGACCGCTGCCATTGCCGCCGAGATCGAGCGGGCCGCATCGCGGGCACGCGGCGAGATCGAGGGCCGTCTGGTGCAGGCGCAGGCGGAGGCCGCCGAACTGGCCGCCGCTGGCGAGGTGCTGGAAGGCGAACGCGACGAGCTGGCCGAGCAGGTGGCCGTGCTGACCACTGAGCGCGACACGCTGGCAGGCAAAGCCGCCCAGCAGGCCGCCGACTTGGCCGAGGCGCAGCAGCGCATCGAGCGCGAGCAGCAGGCGGCAGAGTCTGCCCGGCTGGAGGTGGCAACCGCCCGGCACAAGATCGAGGCGCAGGCCGAGCGCGTGAGCGAGCAGGCCGCCGAGCTTGAGCGCCTACGCGCCGCACTGGCCGAGGCACAGCAGGGCCGCACCGCCGCCGAACAACAGGCCGCCGTGCTGGCCGCCAAGCTGGAGGCGTGCGCCGACCGTGTGAGCCGCGCAGAGGCCCGCGCCGAGCAGATCGAGCAGCAGGCCGCCAAGGCTGCACAGGCCCACGACACCGCCCGCGCCGCAGCAGCGCAGGAAACCCGGCAGACGCAGGCCGAGCGTGACGAGGCTCGCAAGGTGGCAGCAGAGGCCCGCGAGCAGGCCGCACGACTTACCGGGCAGCTTGAGGCGCTGCAACGGCAGCAGGACAAAGCCGAGGCCGCCGAGAAGGCCACGAAGGCACCGAAAGGGAAGGGGGGCGAGTGATGCCAAGCGCCGCAGAATTTCAGGCGCTGTCCGATGAGTTGCGGCAGCTTGGGGCGGTGATCGTGCAGGCTGCGAACCTGGGCGATCAGGAGCTTGCATTGTGGGCCGTGGGGGCGCTGTCATCCGCAGCCGCCCGGCCTGCATGGTGGGCGAGAGAGGCCGCAGACAGCGAAGCTGTGGGATGCAAATAAAGTCCCATCCTAAGCTACGCCAATTTTCAGGACTGTTTTGAAAGACTCAGGCTTGGCAGGCGGGTAAAGTGTCATTCTGAAAGGATCGCGTGGCATTGGGCGCGGCCTGAATCGTGAAAATAAAGTCTCATACTTTCGAGCGTCTGAATCGTCGCCCACTACCGCCGGGACTGAGACACCAACAAGGGGGGCGTATGCCCAAAACCCGAAAACACCTCACCCCGACCGAAGCAGAGGCCAAGGGGCTTCTATGCCGTAAGCACCTCAAGGAACGCCTCCGCCTCATGCCGGGACTAAACACCAAGCCCGCTGGCAGTGTCTGGCAAGGTCAGGGGGCTTATGATGTGTACAACCCAGCCGAGTGCGTGCCGTGGCGCTGGATGCCTGGGCGTGCCCAAGTCCGTCGCCAGCACGTCGCAGCGCAGGCAAAAGACCTGATCGCCGCAGGCTGCATTGTGCTCGACACCGAAACCACCGGCCTCGGTGATGACGCCGAGATTTGCGAGATAACCATACTCGACGTGACCGGCGCACCGATCCTCGACACGCTGGTACGCCCGACCCGGCCAATCCCGGTCGAGGCGACAGCGATTCACAAAATCACCGACGCTATGGTGGCCAGTGCGCCGAGCTGGCCCGAGGTGGCCGAGCAGTACGCCGCCGCCGTTGCTGGCCGAACCGTCGTTGCCTACAACGTCGCTTTTGATGCGCGCTTGCTGCGGCAGACCTATCAGATACACGGACTCACCGCGCCAGTGTTGACGACCGCTTGCGCGATGCTGATGTATGCCGAGTGGCATGGAGAGTACGACCGGAGCCGCGACCGCTGGCGATGGTTGAAGCTGATCGAGGCTGCGACCGACTGCGGCGTGGCAGAAGACGGCGCACACCGCGCCCTTGCCGACGCCCGCATGACGCTGGGTGTGCTGCGATACTTGCAGCGCCGCACGAACGGACGGCGACCGGCAGGGCCGAAAGTGGCCACCGTCCCGCAGGAGGCTTTGCCCTCTGTTTTAGGATGAAACTCTATGTGAACTACTCGCTGCTAAAGCGGTCGAGCTTCCAAACTAACCTAAGCGGCCAGCTTTTCTTTTTTGACGCTTCGTTGAGCACTGCTGGTTGAGCTTTTGGCTCGGCCAGTCTTACGATTGCCTCCACGTCCACTATCCGACTGAGTTCGCAGAACCCCATCGCCAGATAACACCGTTCCAGTGTCCAAAATTAAGTTAATTGCCCGCTTCTTGATAACCAGTGATGCATTGTGATCTGCATTGTCAGTATTTCCACAATTACCGCAAACAAACAGGGCTTGTGTTTTGCGATTGTCGGGATGAGTGTGACCGCATTTTGCGCACTCCTGACTGGTTGTTGGTGCGGGTATTTTAAATACCGCTTTGCTGGATGAATAAGCCTTGTAGTAGGTGTAAGTCTCGATCACATGCCAGCCCACATTAAGAATAGACTTATTCAGTCCTGCTTTCTGCTTGGCTTTATTTGATATGAATCGACCTTGTTCATCCTGTTTTGCTTTCGGCCTTCTCGTCATCCTTGCGGTTCGTAACGCCTCAAACACAATGATTTTGGCGCTGCTATCAACCAATAACCGACTGGTCTTATGCGCAAAATCATTTCGTATGTTAGCCTTTTTAGCATGATGAACCGCAATTCGATGCTTGGTCTTGGCTCTGCGGTTAGAGCCTTTTTGCTGCCTTGCCAGTTTGCGCTGCAATCGCTTGATATAGCGGTCTGCTTTGCTCATGTTCTTTTTCTGGCTATGGGTGAAATCATAGGTTTGTTCGCCAGCACAAACGGGGATCGCCACGCCTCGGTCAACACCCATGGTGTGCTCTTCCAGATATTCTCTGGTCGCCCCTTGCAGAAAAGCTAAGTGCTCTTCATTGGTACTTAGTTTGCGATCAGGCTGTCCTTGCTCATAGCAGAATGACACATAATAGTGGCCGCGCTCTTTTCTCACATAAAGCGAGTTTGGGATCTCAAATTTGCCATGTGCCTTAAAGGACAGATAACCGATATTGTTGGTCTTTGTCCCAATAAACAGGCGCACGTTGCCGTCATCGCAATGGTCGAAACGGAACACTTCACGGGTAAGATAAATGCTTCCTTTGTCCGTTTTAGGTTTTCGCTTTGGCCTGCCGCATTTCCCGCTCATGAATTTCTGATAAGTTTGATACCAGTTAACCGCGCTATTACGCAAGATTTGACTAGGGCATTCACTTAGCCACGGAGAAAGCTCTTTGGATTTGAATTGTGAAGTGGTCTGGTCGATGGGCGCGTAAGTTCCGATGGTGCAATATTTACGGGCATAGGTTCGGTAATAACGCTCTTCTTCTACCTTGGCATTCCAGATACTACGAGCGCACCCCATCCACTGACTCAAGATCAGTTTTTGGTGAGATGTCGGGTTAGCGCGTAGCTTGATGCCAGTTAACATGATGTCCGTTTATTTGCTATTTACACCTGAAATTATTACACTTACTTAAACTTTGTCAATCTAGCATGTGGTTATAATGTACGATTGGAGAACAGGTAGAAGCTGCATTTTTAAAAACAACGTTCATCTAGTCTTTGTTACAAAGTATCGTCGTGGTGTTTTTACCAAAGAAATGCTTGAACGGACTGAGGCAATAATGAAAGAGACTTGTGAGCAGATGGATTGTGAGCTACTGGAGTTTGGTGGAGAGGACGATCACATCCATATGATGGTGTCCGTACATCCAAAATTGGCAATCTCAAATTTAGTCAGCAAGTTAAAAGGTAAATCGTCTTACATGATCCGGCGAGAGTATTGGGACAGGGTAAAAACAATGCTTTGGGGCAACCATTTCTGGTCGCCAAGCTACTGTGTGGTTTCTTGCGGAGGGGTTGCCCTCGATGTTGTTCGGGAGTACATCAACAACCAGAACGAACCGCCCAGCGAAAAAGCCATGAAGACATCACAAGCGTTGAAGCAAAGAAAAGAGTAGAAACCACTTGCTTGACTCGCCCCTAAAGGAGCGAGATTGCGCAAGTACTCCGTTCAAGACCGCCGATGATGAGAGCCAGGCCTCGCTCGAATGCCGCGTCCGGACCGCCTTCGTAGACGATTTTCATCGCGCTCTGTAGGCGCGCCGGCATCGTAGACGCTGAGGTGGTCAACTGATCTTCGCCCCGCTCCTCGGCGTCTGCCTCGCTAGCTTGCTGCTCAAGAACAGCGCCGACGGTGAAGTAGCTGATTGCCATCAACGCATAGGTCGCGTCACCTGCCGAAAAGCCAGCATCGCAAAGGAAGCGAAGCTGCGCGTCGGCTTTTTCCATCTGCGGCGCGGCTGGCCGCGTCCCGGCATGAATACGCGCGCCATCGCGATAAGCGAGCAACGCCCGTCGAAAACTGCATGCATTGCCCTTCAGGAACGAACGCCAGTCGTCGTCATCCCTTGGCGTCGAATGCGTGTGATTTATCGTCAGCATGGCTTCGGCAAGTGCGTCGAGCAACGCACGCTTGTTCTTGAAATGCCAGTAGAGCGCTGGCTGTTGCACCCCGAGGCGCTCAGCCAGTCGGCGCGTCGTTAGACCTTCCATGCCCACGTCGTTAAGCAGTTCGAGCGCGGTTCGGATCACGGCCTCGCGTTGGAGCTTGTTCATTCGCGAATTCTCATGTTTGACAGCTTATCATCGATAAGCTTTAATGCGGTAGTTTATCACAGTTAAATTGCTAACGCAGTCAGGCACCGTGTATGAAATCTAACAATGCGCTCATCGTCATCCTCGGCACCGTCACCCTGGATGCTGTAGGCATAGGCTTGGTTATGCCGGTACTGCCGGGCCTCTTGCGGGATATCGTCCATTCCGACAGCATCGCCAGTCACTATGGCGTGCTGCTAGCGCTATATGCGTTGATGCAATTTCTATGCGCACCCGTTCTCGGAGCACTGTCCGACCGCTTTGGCCGCCGCCCAGTCCTGCTCGCTTCGCTACTTGGAGCCACTATCGACTACGCGATCATGGCGACCACACCCGTCCTGTGGATCCTCTACGCCGGACGCATCGTGGCCGGCATCACCGGCGCCACAGGTGCGGTTGCTGGCGCCTATATCGCCGACATCACCGATGGGGAAGATCGGGCTCGCCACTTCGGGCTCATGAGCGCTTGTTTCGGCGTGGGTATGGTGGCAGGCCCCGTGGCCGGGGGACTGTTGGGCGCCATCTCCTTGCATGCACCATTCCTTGCGGCGGCGGTGCTCAACGGCCTCAACCTACTACTGGGCTGCTTCCTAATGCAGGAGTCGCATAAGGGAGAGCGTCGACCGATGCCCTTGAGAGCCTTCAACCCAGTCAGCTCCTTCCGGTGGGCGCGGGGCATGACTATCGTCGCCGCACTTATGACTGTCTTCTTTATCATGCAACTCGTAGGACAGGTGCCGGCAGCGCTCTGGGTCATTTTCGGCGAGGACCGCTTTCGCTGGAGCGCGACGATGATCGGCCTGTCGCTTGCGGTATTCGGAATCTTGCACGCCCTCGCTCAAGCCTTCGTCACTGGTCCCGCCACCAAACGTTTCGGCGAGAAGCAGGCCATTATCGCCGGCATGGCGGCCGACGCGCTGGGCTACGTCTTGCTGGCGTTCGCGACGCGAGGCTGGATGGCCTTCCCCATTATGATTCTTCTCGCTTCCGGCGGCATCGGGATGCCCGCGTTGCAGGCCATGCTGTCCAGGCAGGTAGATGACGACCATCAGGGACAGCTTCAAGGATCGCTCGCGGCTCTTACCAGCCTAACTTCGATCATTGGACCGCTGATCTTCACGGCGATTTATGCCGCCTCGGCGAGCACATGGAACGGGTTGGCATGGATTGTAGGCGCCGCCCTATACCTTGTCTGCCTCCCCGCGTTGCGTCGCGGTGCATGGAGCCGGGCCACCTCGACCTGAATGGAAGCCGGCGGCACCTCGCTAACGGATTCACCACTCCAAGAATTGGAGCCAATCAATTCTTGCGGAGAACTGTGAATGCGCAAACCAACCCTTGGCAGAACATATCCATCGCGTCCGCCATCTCCAGCAGCCGCACGCGGCGCATCTCGGGCAGCGTTGGGTCCTGGCCACGGGTGCGCATGATCGTGCTCCTGTCGTTGAGGACCCGGCTAGGCTGGCGGGGTTGCCTTACTGGTTAGCAGAATGAATCACCGATACGCGAGCGAACGTGAAGCGACTGCTGCTGCAAAACGTCTGCGACCTGAGCAACAACATGAATGGTCTTCGGTTTCCGTGTTTCGTAAAGTCTGGAAACGCGGAAGTCCCCTACGTGCTGCTGAAGTTGCCCGCAACAGAGAGTGGAACCAACCGGTGATACCACGATACTATGACTGAGAGTCAACGCCATGAGCGGCCTCATTTCTTATTCTGAGTTACAACAGTCCGCACCGCGAGTGCTATGGATAAAGCACAAACTAACGAAGCAGCAGATATAGCTGATGAGCAAATCGTCAGCCCGTCAGGGTATCAGAAACTAAGCTTCGGTCAGGTTATTACTCCTGAATTGCTAAGTAGCCTAGGAATGACCAAAGCCAAGAGCGATAACGAACAATGCTATTACGTCAGTAATCCAGAGCTGAGCTATGTCGATAAAGAGTACGGTGATCGTGCTTCTGTGTTATATCAAATCATAGATGGTAAAGTTGCTCTGATCAGTATTCAGGATCCAAGCATCCCGTTTTATAAAGACATCAACGTTGGCAATTTAGCCTCAGACGTTATGAAAGCACATAATGACGAGCTTAGCTACGAGGTTGATAAATATGCGGTTGATGGTGATTACTATAACCTGATTGCTAACGTCAATTTTAAGGTGATAAAAGAAAGCCCACTTGGAGAATTCTTAAAAGATGACAATATTGAGCTTAATAATAAACAGGATAAGTTACCCCTACAAATTGAATATCACATCAAGGGCGGTCAAAAGCTGAGTGGTTCTACGATTAAGGCGACTGAGTGGACAGCAGACAATAAAAATCTATTAAAAGGTGAGGTAGAAAGCATCGATATTGGTATACCAGAAGCGATTTATTTGGTGGAAGGCTGCTCTTAAAAGTTGAACATAACAACCCAGCATCTAGCTGGGTTATTAGTGAAAGGCCATTTTTATAAGGTTGCTTTGTGACTCATGCTCAATCAATGAGTTATCGCACTCTCTAAAATCGTATACGCTGCTTTGACCCTATCTGCATTTGGATAGTTTTTATTTGCCAGAATGACAATGCCTGATTTTTCGGCAGGAATATAAGCGATATAGCCACCAAACCCATTAGTAGCGCCTGTTTTGTTGACCCAGACGTTGTTTAAAATAGGCGTTGGATGATTATCTATTTTAATGGCTTGAGGCTTTAGCACCACATCCATTGAGTTACCTTTGAGTAATGTATTTAGCTTAGTCGGATAAGGGTACATCTCCCATCCTAACCCTTGTGTAAAAGTGCTCGCCTGATAGTAACCCTTTCTATTATTATCTAACGCTTGCTGAATATCTTTATCCAGCGGCACGAGACCCATATTAGCAGCCATAAAATGCGTCATATCTTTAATAGTAGATTTAATGCCATAGGCTTCAGCGTCTAACATACCAGGATTGACTCGGATAGCATCGCCAGCAGCGTTATAACCAAATGCATAATCCGCCATTTTGTCACTAGGCACATTGATAAAGGTGTTGGGCATATTGAGTGACGGCAGTATTTTATCTTCCATCAATTGTGTGTAATCAGCGTCCATGCTCAATGCCGATATATAACCAAACAATCCTATGCTGGCATTGGAATATAAACGCTTTGAGTTGACAGGAAAGACTGGCTGCCAAGATTTATAATAACGGAGTAACTCCTTATTATTTTTAACGTCATCAGGTACTTGTAGCGGCAGACCACCAGCTGAATAGGTGGCTAGGTTTATAAGCTTAGTATTGCCAATGGGGCTGTTTTTTAGGTAGGGAATATATTTGTCAGCGGTATCTTCTAATTTAAGTGTGCCATTTAATTCTGAATAACTGGCTAAAGTAGCCGCAAACGTCTTACTGATTGAGCCTAGCTCAAAAATAGTATTTTCTGACACAGGTATTTTAGCTTTCTTATCAGCCAAACCATAATGATAGAAGTGTGATTTACCATCAATAATAATGCCAAAAGCCATCCCTGAAATATCATACTCATTCATTAATAATCTGGCTTGCTGATCAACGGCATTTTTCAGAAGATCATCACTGTCAGCTGCATGTACGGTTCCAGATAGTAATGCTGCTGTCACTAAAGCGGTAAGTCCTACTTGATTTAACAGGTTTTTAACGGATTTTTTCATTATAGGGCTTCTCGTTTATTCTGATAGATGGACTAAGAATTTAATGCGTATGCAAATAGCTTTTTGCTTTCAGTTCGGATATGCCGTTTTGCATTATCTCAGAATGCTGAACCCCTGACAAGCTTAGCGATTTAGTACCATAGAATGGATTTTTTAGGGTATACCCTAGCGGAACCGACGTAAAAGCCACAAAAACCTATTAACAGACTACCTAAAACAGACCACTATAAGAGAACCGCTTATAACAGACTGTTCTAGGTGGTCGAGACCATCCCAGATTCTGTGTAACTGACGTTTAGATTAAATACTTACACAAAATTTAGGAAGGTCTCGAGTTTCCCAAACTTTGTGTAACTTCTTATACCCTATTAGCAAATAGAAGTTACACAAAATCCAGGATGGGCTCCGCACCGCTGCCGGTAGCTATTGACTATCCGGCTGCACTAGCCCTGCGTCAGATGGCTCTGATCCAAGGCAAACTGCCAAAATATCTGCTGGCACCGGAAGTCAGCGCCCTGCACCATTATGTTCCGGATCTGCATCGCAGGATGCTGCTGGCTACCCTGTGGAACACCTACATCTGTATTAACGAAGCGCTGGCATTGACCCTGAGTGATTTTTCTCTGGTGCCGCCCTATCCCTTTGTGCAGCTTGCCACGCTCAAAGGGGTTTGAGGTCCAACCGTACGAAAACGTACGGTAAGAGGAAAATTATCGTCTGAAAAATCGATTAGTAGACAAGAAAGTCCGTTAAGTGCCAATTTTCGATTAAAAAGACACCGTTTTGATGGCGTTTTCCAATGTACATTATGTTTCGATATATCAGACAGTTACTTCACTAACGTACGTTTTCGTTCTATTGGCCTTCAGACCCCATATCTAATCGATAGGTGAACCATCCTGCACAATTCTGATGATTTTCATGAATCCTGTCGTTTTTAACATAATGGGTATTAAGTGTAGTGTGTTTGTAATGGCTCAATAGTAATGTCCGCCTGTGGCTCAATTCAGATGTCCGCGCTATGGTAAGCTTCACTGGTCCGTTTAAACTACCGGGAGGCATATCATGAGCGCAGAAAGCTCAGGAGTGTTTACTTTGAAAGAGATCAACCGGATCAAGATTATACAGGACGTCATTGAACGTCGCATCACAACGCGCCGTGCGGCCGAGCACCTCGGTATCAGCGACAGGCAATGCCGCAGACTTCTTGCCCGTTACCGTGAAGGCGGACCGCTTGGTATGGCCAGCAGACGATGTGGCATGCGTGGTAACCGCCAGTTGCCACCCGGGCTCGCAGATCAGGCTCTGGAACTGATCAAGACGCGTTATGCTGATTTCGGTCCGACTCTGGCGCGTGAAAAGCTCGAAGAACTCCACGGACTGTTTCTTGGCAAAGAAACTGTCCGGCGCATCATGGTGCGGGCTGGCTTATGGGTTCCCCGTAAACAACGTGCCGCAAGGATCCCTCAACCACGGTACCGGCGTCCGTGTACTGGTGAGCTGATACAAATAGATGGCTGTGATCACGACTGGTTTGAAGGCCGTGGCCCGGCCTGCACCGCGCTGGTCTATGTTGATGATGCAACCAGCAAACTGATGGAACTGTTGTTTGTTAAATCGGAGTCCACGTTTTCTTACTTCGAAGCCACGCGGCGCTATATCGATAAGCATGGTAAACCGCTGGCACTGTACAGCGATAAAGCCGGTGTTTTTCGTGTTAACAATAAACACGCCACAGGCGGAGACGGGCATACTCAGTTTGGGCGAGCCATGCATGAACTGAACATCCAGACTATCTGTGCAGAAACCAGTCCCGCCAAAGGGCGTGTAGAACGAGCTCACCTCACTTTACAGGATCGTCTGGTCAAAGAGCTGCGGTTACAGGGCATTTGTTCAATGGAGGCTGCAAATGACTTCGCTGAGGCCTATATGGCTGACTATAACCGCCGTTTTGGCAAAGTACCGCGACATGATTTTGACGTACACCGTGCTGTAGAACATGATGAGGACCTGGGGCTTATTTTCACTGTTCGTGAAAAACGTAAAGTCTCAAAATCGTTGACGATACAATATGATAAAATGTTGTACCTGATTGAAGACAGCGAACTGAGTCGCCGTGCAATAGGTAAATATATCGATGTGTATCACTATCCTGATGGCAGAAAAGAGCTGCGCCTGAACGGTACGCTACTTCCCTACTCTACCTACGACCGACTGTCAGAAATCGACCAGGGCGCGATTGTCGATAACAAGCGTCTTGGCCGAACCCTGGAGTTTATCAGTCTGGTGCAGAGCAAGCGGGATAACACGCGCTCTCAGTCAATTCCCGCTGGAGATGGCCCTTCCCGACGACGGCCAAAGCAGGAAGGGAAGAAATCCCAGCGCTCACTGGATAATGATGACATGCTCGAAGCACTCAAACAGCTTCAGTCACGTTCAGAGGACATTTTTGGTAAAAGAGCCCGCTGATGGTACTCACTGGCCGGACAGTGGTTGCTCACCAGTTGATATTGTCCGGCCAGACCCATGATGTATTATTCATTTCGTTCAGCATCTTTATGTCCTGCTTTTCACGGGCATACTTACCCCATAATGAATGAAAAGAACGAACAATACTGATTAACTGCTTTTTTCTTTGCTCCGGAGATAGGCTGATAAAATAGCAGCACCTGCTGTCAATATTATCCTCAATGAAATTAAAATCAGAGTCTGATGCATATTTTACTGTTAGCATAATATCATTCGACGTTGTTCTCTCAGACTCTGTTAATGCTGATTCTATCAGGTATTCAAAGGCATACATGACAGACAGCTGGTTTTTGTCTGTCTGAATATAACCCATTGAGTTTCTGAGTATTGAGGACTGTACCAGGACCAGAGGCCATAAAAGCTCAACACCATAAAGCTTATATGTATCATGTTGATCATACTGATGTTGCTCAACACGACGATTACCTTCCCGTGCTTTACGAATATCATAGGCAAGGGATAACATAAATCCGTCTTTAACTTTAATCAGTGGGCTTTCATCCACGATGTAATGAATGAGTTCATGTAATTCATTCAGGGCTTCTGAATCTCCCCACAGTATAAAACCTGCATTGTTCGGCGTTAACTCGTATCGAAGCATGGGCTCAATCATCCTGTTGTTTCAGTCGGAGGAAAGTCTATCAGTAAAGAGAATGAGAGATCAAAGTGGTCATTTTAATTGAGCTGGATAACGGACATTTCAATTGAGCCTTGACAGTGTTTGTCTATCAATAAGAGATTTATCTAATTTAATTCAAGCCCCCGGCGCAGGTGGTAACCACCCCCGGCGCAGGTGGTAACCACCCCCGGCGCAGGTGGTAACCACCCCCGGCGCAGGTGGTAACCTGACAAGCCACAAAAACGCCCGCAAACCCTTGTCAGTACTGAGTTTTCGCGTTTTTCCAAAATTCCGGTCTAAGAAGTTCTAAAGAACTTCTACCATGCGCGGCTTTCAGCCGCCGCTTTAGGCGTCGTCTGAAGCCTTGCCTTCGGGCTTCGCCCTGCGCGGGCTAAAGCCCTTGCAGACACACCCCCGCCCCCGCCCCGCCGCTACCCCCTTCCTTGCAGGCGAAAACGCCTCTACTGGCTTTCTAGGGCCTCTGCCGGGGCTGCGGTGAGCGTATCCAGCAGATCGACTATCCGCCTCATGGCTTCTAACCACGCTTCGTGCATCCAGAATGGGGCTATTTCGCCGTGCTGGAGTGTGCAAAGCGGATTGAGAACCCGGCGCGGGTTCTTCCATGTCTCGACGGAAAGCACCAGCCCGTCCGCATGGATGGAAAAGACTGGTAGCGCTTTCGGCTGGCCCTTCTTCTTGCCTTGCGTTTCGGTTGGCTTGAGGTCGTCCCAAACGCCTTGCACGGTTTTGTTCAGTTCGTCGATGAAGCGTTCCGGCATGGTTTTCAAGAGTTCGGCAGTGATTGCGTTCGCGTCCTCAAATTGCTTTCTTGCTTCGGCTTCCTTTTTCCGTCGTTTTTGCCGCTCCTGTTCGTATTCGTCTAAGGTTTGCCTGTGTCTGCGCTGTGCTTCAGCTTCCGCTTCTTCAGCTTGCCTTCGTGCTTCCTCTTTGGCTTTCTGTCGGCGTGCTTCTCCTTCTGCTGTGAGGGCCGGTTTCACCAGTTCGCCCGATTTGGCCTCGATGGTGATCGAAAGCGGTTCGCCGCGATGGTCTGCCAGATCGAACGGCAGACCATCAGCATCGAAGGCGGTTAGGTAGAGATTGGCCCCATAGACCTTGTGCCCCGGCCTCACAGCTTCGTATTTTTCTGCTGCTGCGTGCAGTGCTTCCGCTAGGCGTTCTGCCGTGATTTCTCCTTTGATCTTGATTCTCATGGCAACCTCCATCCGTAAACGCCTTCATTCGGAACCGGGTGGGGGTAGCAAGTGCCTTTCTCGACCTTCCAGCCCTTGCCACTGCACCGGGCAAGCCGTTGCAGTTCGCCAGACTGGGCGAAGCGGTAGGCCGTCCGCCCTTCCGGCGTGTTGGCCCATGCCGCCGCCGCTTTCTCGTCTTTGGCCTCGTTGTATCCGGTTCCGTAGCCAAGGCTGTAACCGGATGTGCTTCCCTCACTGTGCATGTGCCAGCCGAACAGGCCGAAGCACAGGAAGGCCACGGCGATGCAGCCCGCCGCCCACTGCCACATCTGCTTTGCTGATGTGTTGTGCGCGACCTCTTGCGCTGCTGCTGCTACCGCTTGCGCCAAATCCGCCTTGGCTGCTTCCGCTGATGCTTTCACGGTTGCATCCGCCGTTACCTTGAAATTGACCAAGGTATCTTTGGCTGCTTGTGCTATCGCTTGCGGGAACTTCTCATACTGGCCTTGGTAGTGTTGCAAGGCCATGAGCACCAGCCACAGCGCATCATTGTTTTTCAGGCCGAGTGCATCCCGAACCCGGTAAAGACTTTGCCGCTCCGCGTCACTAGGTTGCCTGCCGAGCAGCTTTGCAAAGCTGTCGTCTAGGTCACTCATGGACTACGGCCTCCAATACCTTTTTGGCCTCGTTGCGCCACCGCGTAAGCTCCGCACGGTTGCCAATGGGCAATTCCTTGAGTGCTACCGCAATGCTCATGCGCTTGCTGTAAATGTCATCGCTCACACGGTCGGCCATGTCCGGGAATGTCACCGATTTCCCGCCGCGTTCCTCTACCGCCGTGCGCAGCTTGGAGCCGTTGTAAAGCTCGAACTTATTTTCTTCCCCGAAGTGTCCATTGCGTACCACATGAACATCCGCATTCGGAATTGCGTCCATGTATTCCTTGAGCAGTTCGAGGCTATCCCGTTGGCGGTTAATCACCCACAGCGTGAGCAGCTTCCGCTTGAGTTCTTCAAGCGTGCTATTCAGTGTTTCACCGTAGGCGCTCACGCCCTTGTTATTCCGTGCTGCCGTGTTGATTACCACGACGCTATCCGGCTTGCTATCGCACAAGTTCACTAGCTGAATCCATCCGTCCGCCTCATCCAGATTGATAAGCTCCGTTTCCGTGCTTTCTTTATAGGCTTTCCATACGTCCGGGTTAGAGGTGTCAGACTCAATCAGCAAGACGCTTTCGCCGCGCTCTTGCAGGTAATCAACCGTTGCCATCGTGACAAGCGACTTGCCAACGCCGCCCTTGCTGCCACCGATCAGGTAAATGCTTTTCGCCATGTTGCTTACTCCTTAAATGTCGTCGCTGTCAGGTTTCGGGGTGAATGTCGCCTTTGATGTATCCGCAGGCTTCTTGACGGCGGGGCGGGGGCGGGGTGTGTCTCCCGGTGCTTGCACCGGAGCTTTTTTCGCTGGCTTTGCTCTCTGCAGGTAGCTCTTGAGTGTTGGAGTTGCGATGCTCAGACCTTCACCGCGCAGCGTCTCGGAAATCTGGTCAAGCGTGTATCCACGCTTTTGCAACAAGGCGATTTCCTTCGAGAGTATGCGCACGGCATCTTGCTTGCTGTGCTCTTGCTTCTTTTTCTCGACTGGCGGCATCTCTCGCAGCTTTGCAGCGATAGCCTCTAGCTGTTCTGTCGTATGCTTCATCGTGCTAACTCCTTTGCTTACTTGTTGCGGAGTTGACAGCATAGCGCCATTTGTGCTTGTTGCAAAGTGCGTCCCGTGCACCTAAACTGCTGATACGATAGTAAAGCGGATGAGCAATACAGGATGACCGTTGTAACACACATGGCTTCGCCACGTGGTTCCAACGGACGCCTGCCCATTCGGCGCTTCGCTTCTCACGGTCTGGCTTATCCTGCAAGGGGTATCCCCTTGACCCCGGACAGTGCGGCGCTCTCGCTTCTTACTGTCCAAGACACACCCCGCCCCCCCGCCCCGGCGAGAAGGAGACACGATGCCATTTGAAACACAGGGGCCGGAACCGCTGGACGCCGTTATCAATGTACGGCTGACCGCAGCGGAGAAGGCCCGCTTGAAAGAGGATGCCGACCTTGCCGGGTTGAGCATGTCCGAGCTTGTCCGCCGCCGCTACTTCGGCAGGCCGATCATTGCCAACGCTGACGCCGTGATGCTCAAGGAGCTGCGGCGCATCGGTGGATTGCTCAAGCACATCCACAACGAAAGCGGAGGCATTTACAACAAGGACACAGCCGGGGCACTTGTGGCCCTGAAAGCCTACATCGGGAAACTGAGCCGTGATCGTCAAGAAGGTTAAGAACCCGCAGAAGGCAGCAAGCAAGGCGGTTCGCGTTTCTCGCCTAACCGACTACATCCGCGAGCCGGAGCGTGAGAACTCGCAGGAGAAGTGCATCCATGCCGGGGCGCGTGGATTCATCACCGATGAACCACAGAGCCAGACGGCAGAAATGATTGCCTTGTCACAAGAGGCAGTGCGAAGCAAGGACACGATCAATCACTATGTCCTGAGTTGGCGAGAAGGCGAGCAGCCCAGCCCGGAGCAGGTCGAAGAAGCGGTAAGCATTTTCATGGATGAGCTAGGTGTTAAAGACCATCAAGCCATCTATGGTTTGCACGCCGACACGGACAACTTGCACCTGCACCTTGCCATCAACCGCGTGCATCCTGAAACGCTCAAGGTGGTGAAGATCAATAACGGCTTCGACATTGAGGCAGCGCACAAGGCGATAGCACGAATCGAGAACGCACAAGGCTGGCAGCGTGAGCAGAACGGGCGTTATCAGGTGTTGGAGAATGGTGAGTTAGGCCGGGAGCACATCGACAAGGACAAGCCGCGCCAGCCAGCCCAGCCGAAGCGCGACATGGAAAACCGCACCGGGGAGAAATCCGCCGAACGCATCGCCATTGAAGACGGCGCACCGATCATCAAAAAGGCGCAGACGTGGGAGCAGTTGCACCGCGAGTTAGCAGCCAAGGGGATGCGCTACGAGAAAACAGGCAGCGGGGCGACGCTCTTTGTCGGTGATGTTGGCGTGAAGGCCAGCAGCGCAGACCGGGACGCGAGCCTATCCAAGTTACAAAAGCGACTCGGAGCTTACCAGCCGCCGCCGCAGCGTCAGCAGGTAGCACAGCGCGAGCCAGAGCCGATCAAGCCAGACGTGCCGGGATGGAAGGATTACATCACCGGGCGCAAGGCGCACTACGCGGAAAAGAACGCGGCCAAGCTGGCACTGGACAAGCGGCAGGAGCAGGAGCGCAAGCAGATTGCCGAGCAGCAGAAAGCCCGCCGCGATGAACTCATGCGCGGCAACTGGAAGGGTAAGGGCGAAGTGCTCAACGCCATGCGCAGCGTGATTGCCGCCGAGCAGGCCGCAGAGAAAGCAGCCTTGAAAGAGAAGCACCAGAAGCAGCGCGAGCAGCACCGGCAGCAGTTCCGGCCCTATCCCGACCTGGAGCAGTGGCAGCGGATGCAGAAAAGCCCGGAGCTTGCCGAGCAGTGGCGGCACCGCGCCAGCGAGCCGCAGCGCATCGAGGGCGCGAGCGGCGAGCCGCCGACGCCGCGAGACATCCGCGCCTATCAGCCTGAAATCGTGGGCCAGCAGGTGCATTACAGCCGGAAGGAAGAAGCGGGGGCGGGCGGGGGTGTGTCTTTCGTGGACAAGGGAAAAAGCATCGATATTCACGACTGGCGCAACCGGGACAGCACGCTTGCCGCCTTGCAGCTATCGGCGCAGAAGTGGGACAGCTTCACCGTAACCGGGAACGACGAATACAAGGCCATGTGCGCGAAGTTAGCAGCAGAGCACGGTTTCAAGATCACGAATCCTGAGCTTCAGGAGCGCATCCAGCAGGAGCGGCAGCGGATACAGCAGGAGAGGGCGCAGGCGATGAAATCGGAGCAGCTAAAGCAGTTTGAGCTGTACGCGGAAGCGGTAGGCGCGGAGCGCTACCGGGTAACGTCCATCAAGATGCAGGCAGACGGAAGGAAGCAAACCTTCATCCTCGACAAGAAGGACGGCATCACGCGGGGCTTCACGCCGCAGGAGATCGAGCAGCGCACGCCGGAGATGCTGCGCCTACAGCGCCGGGGCGAAAACCTCTACTACACGCCACTATCGGACAAGAAGCATCACATCCTCATCGACGACATGAACCGGGAAAAGCTGGAGCGGCTTATCCGTGACGGCTACCGGCCCGCCGTTGTGCTGGAATCAAGCCCCGGCAACTATCAGGCCATCATCACCGTGCCGAAGCTGGGGACGGCCCACGACAAGGACGTGGGCAACCGGCTGAGCGATGCCCTGAACCGTGAATACGGCGACCCGAAGCTATCGGGAGCCATCCACCCGCACCGCGCACCCGGCTACGAGAATCGCAAGCCCAAGCACCAGCGCGAGGACGGCAGCTATCCCGAAGTGCGCTTGCTCAAGGCCGAGCGCCGCGAGTGCGTCAAGGCGCTGGCCCTGTCCAGCCAGATCGACGCCGAGTATCAGCGTCAGGCCGCCTTGAAGGCGCAGCAGCCAGAACGCAGCAAAGCCAAGCCCGCCTTGGAGCTTGCAGCGGCCAGCGGCAGCGCGATCGACGCTTACCAGCGGCATTACCGCGACGTGATCAAGCGGCAGCGTGGCGGCGAGGTGGACTTGTCCCGCGTGGATTCCATGATTGCCGTGCGGATGCGCGTTACCGGCCACGATCAAGCCGCCATCGAGGGCGCTATCCGCCAGTGCGCCCCGGCCACCCGGCAGAAGGACGAGGGGCGCGACTGGAACGACTACGCGCAGCGCACCGCCCGCTATGCCTACAGCGCCGCAGGCGACCGGCAAGCCGCCGAGCTTGGGAAGTACCGCCAGCAGTGGGAGAAGCTGGAAGGGCGCGAGCCTGTACGCCAGCAGGAGCAGGCCAAGGCGCAGAAGATCGAGCGCGACAACTCACCCGGCATGAGTCGATAAGACTTGATGTAACTACAAAAAGACGCTACAATAAGAACACAATGGAACTTGAATGGGACGCCGATAAAGCGGCACGAAACCTGAAAAAGCACGGCGTTTCCTTCGAGGATGCCGAGCTTGTTTTTTACGACTCCGGGCGGGTTGAAGCCTACGACGGACGCGAGGACTACGGGGAAGATCGTTGGGCAACGATTGGGCTTGCCTACTCGGCTGTCCTGTATGTGGTCTACACCGTCCGACACGAGGAAACCATCCGCCTTATCTCTGCGAGGAAAGCAAATGCCGACGAAAGAAAGCAATATCGTGAAGCGAACTCTTGACCTCAAGAAGCCGCCACAGTTGAGCGCCGAGCAGAAGGCGCGACTGGATGCCGTGGCCTCGATGCCGGATGAGCAGATCGACTATAGCGATGCACCCTATCTGCCTGATGCTGTCTGGATGAAGGCAGCGGAGCAATTGCCCCACACCAAGAAGCAAATCACGCTGCGCATTGATGCCGAAGTGTTGGAGTTCTTCAAGCACACCGGCAAGCGTTATCAGTCGCGCATGAATGCTGTTTTGCGCTCCTACGTTGAGGCGCACAAGGCGCACGCGAAATGAGCGGCGACGACAAGCAGCTTGAGCTTGAAGCCCTCGCGGCCGTGGGCGAAATGCTCTTGTTCGACCAAGCCAGAGGCAACCCGGAAGAAGCCGCCCGCATCCTGCGATGTGCGCGGCTTTTTGCTCGTTCAGAGGATGCCGCGCAGCGTCTCAGCGAGCTATGCAACGAGGCGGGCAGTGATGCGACTTGGCGCGAAAACATCGTGGAGGAACTGCAAGACCGAGAGGACTTGCAAGCCGCCGAGGCAGCGATGGAAGCCCGCCGACAGGCCCAACTTGTTGCGCAAGCGGATAGTGCCGACACGGCCTTGCAGACCCTAATGGACGAGGTAGCGGCGGACACCTTCGGCAGTCTCGATGAAGGATATGCGGCACAGGCGCAGGCCGAGGCCGTGAAGGCGTGGCAGGGCAGGCAGTGAGCGGCATTTGTTGGTGTTTCATCGTAACCCGGCAAGTGTTCAGCAAACGGTGGTTTTCTGGACAGGTCTGCAGGGTTTCGCTTTTGTCATTTTCAGAAGACGACTGCACCAGTTGATTGGGCGTAATGGCTGTTGTGCAGCCAGCTCCTGACAGTTCAATATCAGAAGTGATCTGCACCAATCTCGACTATGCTCAATACTCGTGTGCACCAAAGCGAGGTGAGCATGGCGACGGACACCCCACGGATTCCAGAACAAGGCGTGGCCACTCTGCCTGATGAGGCTTGGGAGCGTGCGCGCCGTCGTGCGGAGATCATCAGTCCGTTGGCGCAGTCGGAGACGGTCGGGCACGAAGCGGCCGATATGGCGGCTCAGGCGCTGGGCTTGTCTCGGCGCCAGGTATACGTTCTGATCCGGCGTGCCCGGCAAGGCAGCGGCCTCGTGACGGATCTGGTGCCCGGCCAGTCCGGTGGAGGTAAAGGTAAGGGGCGCTTGCCGGAACCGGTCGAGCGCGTCATCCACGAGCTACTGCAAAAGCGGTTCCTGACCAAGCAGAAGCGCAGCCTAGCGGCCTTTCACCGCGAAGTCACTCAGGTGTGCAAGGCTCAAAAACTGCGAGTGCCGGCGCGCAATACCGTGGCCTTACGGATCGCTAGCCTTGACCCGCGCAAGGTCATCCGCCGGCGGGAAGGCCAGGATGCCGCTCGTGACCTACAAGGTGTGGGCGGCGAGCCTCCTGCCGTGACCGCGCCGCTGGAGCAGGTGCAGATAGACCATACGGTCATCGACCTGATCGTGGTCGATGACCGCGACCGGCAACCTATTGGCCGCCCGTACCTGACCCTCGCCATCGACGTGTTCACCCGCTGCGTGCTCGGCATGGTCGTCACGCTGGAAGCGCCGTCTGCCGTTTCGGTTGGCCTGTGCCTCGTGCATGTCGCCTGCGACAAGCGCCCTTGGCTGGAAGGACTGAACGTGGAAATGGATTGGCAGATGAGCGGCAAGCCCTTGCTGCTCTACCTAGACAACGCGGCCGAGTTCAAGAGCGAGGCCCTGCGCCGGGGTTGCGAGCAGCATGGCATCCGGCTGGACTATCGCCCGCTGGGACAGCCGCACTATGGCGGCATCGTGGAACGGATCATCGGCACGGCGATGCAGATGATTCACGACGAACTGCCGGGAACGACCTTCTCCAACCCTGACCAGCGCGGCGACTACGATTCCGAAAACAAGGCCGCCCTGACGCTGCGCGAGCTAGAGCGCTGGCTCACATTGGCGGTCGGCACCTACCACGGTTCGGTGCACAACGGCCTGCTCCAACCGCCGGCCGCGCGCTGGGCCGAGGCCGTGGCGCGTGTCGGCGTACCGGCCGTCGTCACACGCGCTACTTCGTTCCTGGTCGATTTTCTGCCGATCCTCCGGCGCACGCTGACCCGCACCGGCTTTGTCATCGACCACATCCACTACTACGCCGATGCGCTCAAGCCGTGGATTGCGCGGCGTGAACGCTGGCCGTCCTTTCTGATCCGGCGCGATCCGCGCGACATCAGCCGTATCTGGGTCCTGGAACCGGAGGGACAGCATTACCTGGAAATTCCCTACCGTACCTTGTCGCATCCGGCTGTCACCCTCTGGGAACAACGGCAGGCGCTGGCGAAACTGCGGCAGCAAGGGCGCGAACAGGTGGATGAGTCGGCGCTGTTCCGCATGATCGGCCAGATGCGTGAGATTGTGACCAGCGCGCAGAAGGCCACACGCAAGGCGCGGCGTGACGCGGATCGCCGCCAGCACCTCAAGACATCAGCTCGGCCGGACAAGCCCGTTCCGCCGGATACGGATATTGCCGACCCGCAGGCAGACAACTTGCCACCCGCCAAACCGTTCGACCAGATTGAGGAGTGGTAGCCGTGGACGAATATCCCATCATCGACCTGTCCCACCTGCTGCCGGCGGCCCAGGGCTTGGCCCGTCTTCCGGCGGACGAGCGCATCCAGCGCCTTCGCGCCGACCGCTGGATCGGCTATCCGCGCGCAGTCGAGGCGCTGAACCGGCTGGAAGCCCTTTATGCGTGGCCAAACAAGCAACGCATGCCCAACCTGCTGCTGGTTGGCCCGACCAACAATGGCAAGTCGATGATCGTCGAGAAGTTCCGCCGCACCCACCCGGCCAGCTCCGACGCCGACCAGGAGCACATCCCGGTGTTGGTCGTGCAGATGCCGTCCGAGCCGTCCGTGATCCGCTTCTACGTCGCGCTGCTCGCCGCGATGGGCGCGCCGCTGCGCCCACGCCCACGGTTGCCGGAAATGGAGCAACTGGCTCTGGCACTGCTGCGCAAGGTCGGCGTGCGCATGCTGGTGATCGACGAGCTGCACAACGTGCTGGCCGGCAACAGCGTCAACCGCCGGGAATTCCTCAACCTGCTGCGCTTCCTCGGCAACGAACTGCGCATCCCGTTGGTTGGGGTAGGCACGCGCGACGCCTACCTAGCCATCCGCTCCGATGACCAGTTGGAAAATCGCTTCGAGCCGATGATGCTGCCGGTATGGGAGGCCAACGACGATTGCTGCTCACTGCTGGCCAGCTTCGCCGCTTCGCTCCCGCTGCGCCGGCCTTCCCCAATTGCCACGCTGGACATGGCTCGCTACCTGCTCACACGCAGCGAGGGCACCATAGGGGAACTGGCGCACTTGCTGATGGCGGCGGCCATCGTCGCCGTGGAGAGCGGCGAGGAAGCGATCAACCATCGCACACTCAGCATATCGACAACCTCTCGCGCAACCAAGACATCGCGGTCGGACTGCAAGTGATCTTGAAGCCACGGGCCCGTCCCACCCCGACATGGACCTCGATGCCCGAACGGACGTTAGATTTCGAGTTCTAGGCGTTCTGCGATGAAGGTTGGATCCCAGCCGGGATTGAAAGTGTCGACGTGGGTGAATCCGAGCCGCTCGTATAGGCCACGCAGGTTCGGGTGGCAGTCGAGCCGCAGCTTGGCGCACCCCTGCGTTCGCGCGGCATGGCGGCAAGCCTCGATCAGCGCGGAGCTGACACCCCGGCCCGCATGTGTCCGTCGCACCGCGAGCTTGTGCAGATATGCGGCCTCCCCCTTGAGGGCGTCGGGCCAGAACTCGGGATCCTCGGCCGACAAGGTGCAACAGCCGACGATGCCGTCGCTGCAACTCGCGACTAGGAGCTCGGATCTCAGGACGAAGGTCTCCGCGAATGTCCGGTCGATCCGCGCGACGTCCCAGGCGGGCGTTCCCTTGGCGGACATCCACGCCGCAGCGTCGTGCATCAGCCGCACAACCTCGTCGATATCACCCGAGCAGGCGACCCGAACGTTCGGAGGCTCCTCGCTGTCCATTCGCTCCCCTGGCGCGGTATGAACCGCCGCCTCATAGTGCAGTTTGATCCTGACGAGCCCAGCATGTCTGCGCCCACCTTCGCGGAACCTGACCAGGGTCCGCTAGCGGGCGGCCGGAAGGTGAATGCTAGGCATGATCTAACCCTCGGTCTCTGGCGTCGCGACTGCGAAATTTCGCGAGGGTTTCCGAGAAGGTGATTGCGCTTCGCAGATCTCCAGGCGCGTGGGTGCGGACGTAGTCAGCGCCATTGCCGATCGCGTGAAGTTCCGCCGCAAGGCTCGCTGGACCCAGATCCTTTACAGGAAGGCCAACGGTGGCGCCCAAGAAGGATTTCCGCGACACCGAGACCAATAGCGGAAGCCCCAACGCCGACTTCAGCTTTTGAAGGTTCGACAGCACGTGCAGCGATGTTTCCGGTGCGGGGCTCAAGAAAAATCCCATCCCCGGATCGAGGATGAGCCGGTCGGCAGCGACCCCGCTCCGTCGCAAGGCGGAAACCCGCGCCTCGAAGAACCGCACAATCTCGTCGAGCGCGTCTTCGGGTCGAAGGTGACCGGTGCGGGTGGCGATGCCATCCCGCTGCGCTGAGTGCATAACCACCAGCCTGCAGTCCGCCTCAGCAATATCGGGATAGAGCGCAGGGTCAGGAAATCCTTGGATATCGTTCAGGTAGCCCACGCCGCGCTTGAGCGCATAGCGCTGGGTTTCCGGTTGGAAGCTGTCGATTGAAACACGGTGCATCTGATCGGACAGGGCGTCTAAGAGCGGCGCAATACGTCTGATCTCATCGGCCGGCGATACAGGCCTCGCGTCCGGATGGCTGGCGGCCGGTCCGACATCCACGACGTCTGATCCGACTCGCAGCATTTCGATCGCCGCGGTGACAGCGCCGGCGGGGTCTAGCCGCCGGCTCTCATCGAAGAAGGAGTCCTCGGTGAGATTCAGAATGCCGAACACCGTCACCATGGCGTCGGCCTCCGCAGCGACTTCCACGATGGGGATCGGGCGAGCAAAAAGGCAGCAATTATGAGCCCCATACCTACAAAGCCCCACGCATCAAGCTTTTGCCCATGAAGCAACCAGGCAATGGCTGTAATTATGACGACGCCGAGTCCCGACCAGACTGCATAAGCAACACCGACAGGGATGGATTTCAGAACCAGAGAAAGAAAATAAAATGCGATGCCATAACCGATTATGACAACGGCGGAAGGGGCAAGCTTAGTAAAGCCCTCGCTAGATTTTAATGCGGATGTTGCGATTACTTCGCCAACTATTGCGATAACAAGAAAAAGCCAGCCTTTCATGATATATCTCCCAATTTGTGTAGGGCTTATTATGCACGCTTAAAAATAATAAAAGCAGACTTGACCTGATAGTTTGGCTGTGAGCAATTATGTGCTTAGTGCATCTAACGCTTGAGTTAAGCCGCGCCGCGAAGCGGCGTCGGCTTGAACGAATTGTTAGACATTATTTGCCGACTACCTTGGTGATCTCGCCTTTCACGTAGTGAACAAATTCTTCCAACTGATCTGCGCGCGAGGCCAAGCGATCTTCTTCTTGTCCAAGATAAGCCTGTCTAGCTTCAAGTATGACGGGCTGATACTGGGCCGGCAGGCGCTCCGTTGCCCAGTCGGCAGCGACATCCTTCGGCGCGATTCTGCCGGTTACTGCGCTGTACCAAATGCGGGACAACGTAAGCACTACATTTCGCTCATCGCCAGCCCAGTCGGGCGGCGAGTTCCATAGCGTTAAGGTTTCATTTAGCGCCTCAAATAGATCCTGTTCAGGAACCGGATCAAAGAGTTCCTCCGCCGCTGGACCTACCAAGGCAACGCTATGTTCTCTTGCTTTTGTCAGCAAGATAGCCAGATCAATGTCGATCGTGGCTGGCTCGAAGATACCTGCAAGAATGTCATTGCGCTGCCATTCTCCAAATTGCAGTTCGCGCTTAGCTGGATAACGCCACGGAATGATGTCGTCGTGCACAACAATGGTGACTTCTACAGCGCGGAGAATCTCGCTCTCTCCAGGGGAAGCCGAAGTTTCCAAAAGGTCGTTGATCAAAGCTCGCCGCGTTGTTTCATCAAGCCTTACGGTCACCGTAACCAGCAAATCAATATCACTGTGTGGCTTCAGGCCGCCATCCACTGCGGAGCCGTACAAATGTACGGCCAGCAACGTCGGTTCGAGATGGCGCTCGATGACGCCAACTACCTCTGATAGTTGAGTCGATACTTCGGCGATCACCGCTTCCCTCATGATGTTTAACGCCTGGCACAGCGGATCGCAAACCTGGCGCGGCTTTTGGTACAAAAGGCGTGACAGGTTTGCGAATCCGTTGCTGCCACTTGTTAACCCTTTTGCCAGATTTGGTAACTATAATTTAGGTTAGAGGCGAAGTCTTGGGTAAAAACTGGCCTAAAATTGCTGGGGATTTCAGGAAAGTAAACATCACCTTCCGGCTCGATGTCTATTGTAGATATATGTAGTGTATCTACTTGATCGATCAGGCTTTTGTATATCTCCCCACCACCTGAAACAATGACATGATCCGTTATTTTCTTTAGGTTGGTTAAAGCATCTTTAATTGATGGAAAGATCACTACGTTCTCATTGTCAGATGTAAAACTTGAACGTGTTACGACCGCATACTTTCGGTTGGGTAATGCTCCCATTGATTCAAAAGTCTTGCGTCCAACCAACAGCCATTGGTTATAGGTAATAGCTTTAAACAGGAGCTGTTCACCTTTGGCACTCCATGGAATATCAGGGCCATTCCCGATAACTCCATTCTTCGATATAGCTACCATTAGTGATAGTTTCACAATTCTTCCTCAGAGGTTAACTTTGTTTTAGGGCGACTGCCCTGCTGCGTAACATCGTTGCTGCTCCATAACATCAAACATCGACCCACGGCGTAACGCGCTTGCTGCTTGGATGCCCGAGGCATAGACTGTACAAAAAAACAGTCATAACAAGCCATGAAAACCGCCACTGCGCCGTTACCACCGCTGCGTTCGGTCAAGGTTCTGGACCAGTTGCGTGAGCGCATACGCTACTTGCATTACAGCTTACGAACCGAACAGGCTTATGTCCACTGGGTTCGTGCCTTCATCCGTTTCCACGGTGTGCGTCACCCGGCAACCTTGGGCAGCAGCGAAGTCGAGGCATTTCTGTCCTGGCTGGCGAACGAGCGCAAGGTTTCGGTCTCCACGCATCGTCAGGCATTGGCGGCCTTGCTGTTCTTCTACGGCAAGGTGCTGTGCACGGATCTGCCCTGGCTTCAGGAGATCGGAAGACCTCGGCCGTCGCGGCGCTTGCCGGTGGTGCTGACCCCGGATGAAGTGGTTCGCATCCTCGGTTTTCTGGAAGGCGAGCATCGTTTGTTCGCCCAGCTTCTGTATGGAACGGGCATGCGGATCAGTGAGGGTTTGCAACTGCGGGTCAAGGATCTGGATTTCGATCACGGCACGATCATCGTGCGGGAGGGCAAGGGCTCCAAGGATCGGGCCTTGATGTTACCCGAGAGCTTGGCACCCAGCCTGCGCGAGCAGCTGTCGCGTGCACGGGCATGGTGGCTGAAGGACCAGGCCGAGGGCCGCAGCGGCGTTGCGCTTCCCGACGCCCTTGAGCGGAAGTATCCGCGCGCCGGGCATTCCTGGCCGTGGTTCTGGGTTTTTGCGCAGCACACGCATTCGACCGATCCACGGAGCGGTGTCGTGCGTCGCCATCACATGTATGACCAGACCTTTCAGCGCGCCTTCAAACGTGCCGTAGAACAAGCAGGCATCACGAAGCCCGCCACACCGCACACCCTCCGCCACTCGTTCGCGACGGCCTTGCTCCGCAGCGGTTACGACATTCGAACCGTGCAGGATCTGCTCGGCCATTCCGACGTCTCTACGACGATGATTTACACGCATGTGCTGAAAGTTGGCGGTGCCGGAGTGCGCTCACCGCTTGATGCGCTGCCGCCCCTCACTAGTGAGAGGTAGGGCAGCGCAAGTCAATCCTGGCGGATTCACTACCCCTGCGCGAAGGCCATCGGTGCCGCATCGAACGGCCGGTTGCGGAAAGTCCTCCCTGCGTCCGCTGATGGCCGGCAGCAGCCCGTCGTTGCCTGATGGATCCAACCCCTCCGCTGCTATAGTGCAGTCGGCTTCTGACGTTCAGTGCAGCCGTCTTCTGAAAACGACATGTCGCACAAGTCCTAAGTTACGCGACAGGCTGCCGCTGTCGTTTTCAGAAGGCGACTGCACCAGTTCACTGGGCTGGCCGCCGTGTGTGCATAGAACTTCTGACCGGGAACGGTCAGAAGTTCTATGCACGAAGCGCCGCGAGAGATCGGAATTGCTCAGAACTCTTGTGCACGGCGCGACAAAGCCGGAACCGCCGAAAATTCCGGCGATCAACCGGCAAGCTGCTTGATGCGCTCGGCCAGGCGGCCGAAAGCCTCGTTCACGTATTCCAGCACCTTGGGTTCTGCGCCCTGCGTGCGCAGCGAGTCTTTGAAGGCTTCCAGGTCGGACAGCCATTGCCGATGCAGGCGGCCCAGCTCGTCGAGCTGAGGCCGGAAGTCTTGGAGACTGCCGCTCGCACGAAACGCCTGGTAGCCACGCTCAAGCGTGGCCGCCGTGGTCAGCAGTTGCGCGCCCATTTGCTTGTGCTGTTCGGAGAACTCGGCCATGCCGTCATAGGGCCGCGAAGCCTTGCGGCGCTCGGCTTCGGATGCCTCTTCCATGATGCGGGCGTAGCGGTAGAACCCTGGGAACTCGCGGGACAGCGCCATGAGCTGCTGATCGGATGTGCCGACCCAAATCCTGTGCAGGTCAGGCCCGTACCCCATCATGCGATTGATGATGGCATGGGCCTCGCTGACACCCTGGGCGGCAAGCTGCTGCATGTGTTGGTCGATCTTCGCGGCCAGTCGGCGGAATTCGTTCATGCTCATGTCCGTCACAAAAGGCGCGTTGATTGCCCTTGCGCCGTGAGAAGTGCCACCGCCTTCTTATCGAAGGAAACGAAGGTTTCCCCGCCAAGCCAGTTGCCTTCGTAGGCAATGACGCCATCGGCAAAGTCTCCGCCCGCGTCGAGCACCAGCAAGCCAGCCTCCACGGCAGGCCGGTTCACTTCCACATTCGCGGCGGCCAGTAGTGCCCGGATCGCGCTGGCCGCGTCGGCTTGCTGGAAGCCGTAGACACGCAGCAGCACCCAAACAAATTCGCATAGGCACGGCAGCGCGACCGCGATCAACTCGGCGTCGGTCAAGACTGCGGCGGCAACGTCCGCTTGTGCGGGATCGTCACGCACAACCGCACGCACAAGGACGTTGGTATCGACTGCGACCTTCATTGCTTACCTGCCCAGCCTTGCGCCGCCGCCTCGTTGATTTCTTCGATGGTGGCAACCTTCTGCGTCTTGCCCGCGAGCAGGCCGACAAAGCTGGCTATCGTCCCTGCGGGCCGTGCCGCCTTGAGCACGCCCCGACCGTCTGGCAACAAGTCCAGCTCGATCTTGTCGCCTGGCCTGATGCCGAGGTGTTGCAGTACGTCCTTCCGAAACGTCACTTGTCCCCGTGCGGTAACGGTCAATGTGGTCATGGTGGTTTGCCCTCGCAATCAAGGTTGATGCTTCACATAGTAATGCAAAAATGCCTTACCGTCAATGTCCGTCAAACGATCATTAGGCGGCCAAACCGGACGCCTGTCCGAAAACATCTTGCGCAACGGGATGACGGACAATAAGATAGGCGGACGGTATAACGGACAAATGGGCGGAAATGGCACTCATCGGCTATGCGCGGGTATCGACGGCGGAACAGGACACCGCCTTGCAGACGGATGCGCTGCGCAATGCAGGCTGCGAACGGGTTTTCGAGGACACGGCATCCGGGGCCAAGGCAGACCGGCCCGGCTTGGCCGATGCGCTGGCTTATCTGCGCGATGGCGATGTGCTGGTCGTCTGGCGGCTGGATCGGCTTGGCCGCTCCCTGCCGCACCTGATTGAGACGGTCGGCAAGCTGGAAGCACGGGGCGTCGGCTTCCGCTCGTTGACTGAAAACATCGACACCACCACGCCGGGCGGACGGCTCATCTTCCATGTGTTCGGTGCGCTGGGCCAGTTCGAGCGCGACCTGATCCGCGAGCGCACCAAGGCCGGGTTGACCGCTGCCGCCGCACGCGGGCGCAAAGGCGGACGCAAGCCGGTTGTCACTGCCGACAAGTTGCAACGAGCGCGGGAGCTTGTCGCCAACGGCTTGAATGTCCGCGAGGCCGCCGCACGCCTCAAGGTAGGAAAAACCGCTCTCTACGCTGCCTTGCAGGCGGCCAGTTCTGGCAGTGCAGCCGACTCCTGATATTTCGTGCAGTCGCCTTCTGAAAACGACAGGGGCGTCCACGTTCGGACGGCGGTGGCGTGTGGCATCACCAGTAAAGGCCCATGGCGTAGCTCGAAAACCCCGGGGATCCAGCAGGCGTTATCGAACGCCTATCTGAAATCCCAAGGATTGTTTGCGCTGCGCGATGGTTGGATACGGCTTCACCATTCTAAGTGAAACGCCCTGTGCGGACCCGCACGCAGGGTGTTGTGGGGGCTGGGGGCTAGAAACCCCCGGCTACCCGATTATGTTTTCTGTTTTTTGATGATGAATTTGATATAACTAATTAACACACCAATTACTGTCATCAACAAATGGATAAGAGCCATTGGCATAATAATCAAAAGAATTAAACCACTTGGTGCTAAAAATGAGTTCCAATTCACTCCATGATTCTTGCACCCAGAAACAAAACCAAACGGCGAGTCAAGTAGTTCACACCCTGAGAGTTTAAAAATTAACAACCAAATGGAGCATGAAATAATAACAATCACATATTTCATTTCTTGTTCATGCCTTCCGGTTGATTAAGTTTATTTATTAATAGGCATCCAAGAGCTCTTAGGGAGATCAGGTATGCGATGGCTAAAATAAAAAACAATAACCCGCCACCTAAGGATTGTTTTACTGGCTCATAAACTATCGCGAATGCTACAACACCTACGAAGTAAACAATAAAATTTAACTTAACCATTTTTGTCGTAACCTTGGCGCTGCAAGTTGCAAGACATAACATTTTAGTTATGGGGCGCGCGGCTTTATGCGCGTCCCAGTGAGCGAAGCGAACGACTTAAACTATTTGTTATACAAATCTAATTAGCGAGCCGCTCCGCTTTGCTTTCCAATAAGCATCACGGATTTCTTTGATGTAGTTTTTACCTAATGTGACGTTGCATCTTGCCAGCAGACCATCACACACAAGAATTCCGTTAAATGGGATTAGTGCGGTATTAACCACGGCAAACTCTTTGGATAGTTCTTCGATGCGCGTTGTTAATGCAAATGCCATATAGAAAGCACCTGTCTCTATATGCATAAAAGCATAACCATCTTTATAATTTTCCTGATTACCATCGAGACTCAGCCAGCTTCAACAGGCGTTGTGGCATTGGAGCCGTTCGACAGCCGATCCTGACCAGTTCCATTATCATCAACTCCAGATTGAATCGGTGATTGAACTTAAAGCAGAACTCCGCTAAATACCGCGGCAGATGCTTCTGATTGATTGCGTGATACGTTCCATGCATGGCGTTTTTCACGTTGCCTATCATCGTGTTGACCCACTTGAAATACGGCAGTTTTACGCTGGCAGGACCACCGCCTGTCACGATAGCTAAATGAGCATTCTTGGCTTCTTCAACGCCACGGAAGCAGGCCAAACCATCGGATACCACCAAGGAAGATGGCCGCAGGTGTTTAATAGCCCATTGCGTGAGTTCTTTTTTCTTGAATCCCTCAACGGCACTGAATCGCATATGGATCGGGTGCCCTTCATGATTGAGTGAAACGGCAGCAACAAAAGGGCGCTTGCCAGCTGCGCCACGGCCAACCTTTCCAGTGTGGACACCGCCCCAATAGGCATCATCAAGCTGGATGATACCGGAGAGAGGAGCCTCATCATCCCGCTCTTTCATGGCCTGCATGAGCTTGTGCTTAAGCCGCCAGGTGGCGTTGTAGGAAATTCCAAGCTCACGGGATAGCTCGAGAGCGGAAACACCATTTTTCTCTTGAGTCATCAGATAGATGGCCAGAAACCAGATGGAAAGAGGCAATTTGGAATAGGCAAAGAGAGTTCCGGCTGTTAGCGAGGTTTGTTGGTGGCATTGATTACATTGGTAGACGGGTCGCGATTTGAGTTTGCAAGCATGGGTGTGTCCGCAGTTTGGGCACTGGAATCCTTGTGGCCAGCGGATGTCAAAAAGTCGCTGCTGACACTGCGCTTCATCGCCATAACGCTGAATAAAGGTATGAATGCTCATGCTTTTTTGAAATTGAACCTTGTTTCTGGCCATGATTTAACCCTCCAGAACAGAACCCTTTAAGTGTAGTCCTGAAGGGCTGAATCATGGTGGTAATCAGGATAATTTTTAAGATATATGAATTTTCCATAAACTGCACGTCTCAGGTTGTTCACAAAATCACCACCAACAACACCTGACATTGCATCATTAATTTCATCAAGGCAGTTATAAATTTCAGGTCGAATGGCTGCAAACCCCAAGGCGCCATTTGGAAGCAAACCACCATTCAGGTACATCATCACCGCTTGATATTTATATAAGAAATCATCTGCGATATTTCGCTCAATAAGCATTCATGCGCACCATTTATATCGTATAACGTGCAAAGTAAATGGCGTGCCGCTTACGGCACGTCCAAGCGCCCGCAGGGCGCGGTTTGACTGGGATGTTAGCCGTTGACCAGCACTTGAGAAACATGGCTATTTTGAAAATTGGCAGTGAAATATAGACCGGGGGCGGTGACGAAATAGGTAGCTTGCCACGGCGAATTTTCGTCTCCACGCATTGGGATTTCGAGTCCGTCGAGTTGGAAATTTGTTTTCCAATCACCACTTGGAATTGACTGGTGTGTCCATTCTTTGAAAACGGGCTCAAACGCTTGGCGGCATTTCTCAAATAGAGCGTCTGGGTTGCCAAGAACGTGACGGCAGAACGCTTCTTCTTCTGCTGTTGGGCCTTCGGCTGTGCCCTGCATTGTGACGCTAAATTTGGTGCTCTCTCCTGGAAGGGACAACTCACCTTCCCAATAGGATTTCGCTGGATCTTTGAAACCAAAGTAAATGAGCTCCCCAAAGAATGGGTGAGACCGGGTTTCTTCCCATGATTGGCCAGATAGATCGCGGTTCAGAAACGAAAAGATCGAGCGAAGGAGATTTGTCATAGACGGCTAACGTTCAAGGTAAGGGGCGCGCCGCTTGCGGCGCGTCCCAGCGGAACGAAGTGGAGCGAACTTGACCTCAGTGTTAGGGCTTGGTTGTTTCATTGACCAAAACGCTCCCGACAAAGTGTGCGAAACCACCGACCGAAATAAAACGAATGTGAGGTGCCCAAAGAATTGCATAGCCTTTTGAGCGCCGCAGGATTGCACGATGACCTGGAACAAGTGCGAGCTTGGGCGGTGAGACAGGCCCCGGAGAGAAGAAACCTTTGAGCAATAACGGAATGCTCTTGGGCGGGCCAGACAACCGATTATCACAATAGCCACCCTTTGAGTTGGGATAGCGGGATGATCTTCGCCCGACGTAACGCACACCGATTGCTCTTTGGAATGGAGTAGGCAAGGAGTCTGAATTTTTGTCCTCGCGCCAAATCCTTGGATCATCAAAGGAGCGGGAGCAGGTGAAGAGCCAGAGGCCATAGCGCCGTAGCAATTTGAGAACCCTAACATTTTAGTTATGGGGCGCGCGTGTTTTTTGCGCGTCCCAGTGAGCGAAGCGAACGACTTAAACTATTTGTTATGCTTTATTCTGCCCTTGCTTGCTTTGCTATTTTTGAGTGAATGTATAATGCAACACCAGAAGCAGTTATAAATATCAAACATTGAATTAATAACTGCATTCCAGTTCGCTTTTCTTCTTTGATTGCAATGGCCTTTGATTCGTTTCTTTCTTTTGTTAGCACATCTTCGGATGGTCTATCTTTGCACTTTTCATGTTTGTAACACGAGTTAATGTTTTCCCAATAAGCGTCATTAGATGTGAATTTTTTGTATTCATATGAGTTCATTGTAAATTCTGGAGCGCCAATCGTAACAATTGCATAGCCGCCAATGCCAAAAGAAATAACTAGGCATATTACAGATGTAAAGCAAATAGCAAGTGCATATATTTCTAGCTTGGATTTCATGATGTTACTCCTTGTCTAATCATTGACTTTCTGGCTTGCATAACATTTTAGTTATGGGGCGCGCGGCTTTATGCGCGTCCCAGTGAGCGAAGCGAGCGACTTAAACTATTGGTTATGCGTTTTTCAGTTTATTCACTTTTGTTTTGCTACATGCTGATACGGAGTAATATGCGTTGGCAATTTAATGGGGGGAGTTCATACGAATGAACAAATGGCCCAGGATAAAATGGTGAACACAGGAATAAGCCAAGCCCAATATTCAATTGGCAGGAAATAGAAAGTGTGAGTGCCCCAGTTTACTATTTTCTTCTTTCCATATCTTACTATGGTGCGTTGCACTTTGTTTTTGTTTAAAATCAAACCTGCAATAAGCACTAACGGGGTAGAGAGAATTGCAGCCAAAATAAAGATAGCCGCTACTCCTGATAACTGTGGGATGTTTTCAAGAAACCAACCGGCTGGAACTTGAGATGCCACGCAAACAGCAGATAACCATAAAACTGGAACAAGCCATCCCATTCGAGTAAACAACAACATAGCAAAATCCTTTTAAAGACGCACAAGCAGTCTATTTGTGCTGCATAACTTCGAATTATGGGGCCACGAAGTGGTCCTACATTAATTTTTTGTTATGCAACGATGCATGCTAGATGTTAATTTAATTAACATGACAGGTGTGAAAAATATAGTGGTTGCACATAAATGAAAATACATAGTTCTGTATGGGTGCGACCATCTGCTTGAAAAATAACCACCTAAAAAATGAAAACTATACACATAAAATATGCAAAATAGAATTGTAGTTACTGCTAAAGGATTACAATTTTTCTTTGTTATGTATATTGATTGAAAAACAAATGCTATAAAAAATATAGCATAAGAAACCCACAAGGAAAAACCAAAACCGATACCTCCTCTATAAGTTCTACCGTGAAGAGCAGCTAAATGATGCCCATATTCATATCCAATAACTAAAGTTATTGTGGCAATTATAGGAGTCGTTAATATGTATATTAATCTATATGTTGACATTCGTTATATCTAAGGTGTATCGATGCACTCAAAAGAGGAGTTATCAATGCTTTTACCAATGTAATTAAAATGAAGGATTCTACTACCACATTCTGATTGCTTGTATTTATTGCATGAAGAAACAGTTATATAACATGAATTATCCATACAATAAAATGACATTCTGTTGGTTTTGAATAGATTGTTAATATCTATGATTGAAGCTAGAACATCACCAACGGTATTCCCTTTAAGTTCACTACATGATTGTAGTTTTTCTTTGCTTATACGACGATCAATAAACGGTAGTATCTCACTAAAGCTGTGATTGTTTACTTTTTTAATATTAGAAAATTCATTTCGAATATCATTGAACAACCAGCCTAGATAAATAAATACAAAAATAAAGATCACTCTAAGAAAAAATTTCATAATCATAATGTAGTTGCATAACGCCAAGTTCAGCGGCAGTTTGTAAGTTGCGGTTTTGTGAAAAAATTTTGCGCAGCAAAACCACAAAACTGCGACTTACAAACTGTCCAGCACACGAAGTGTGCGTGCTGGAACGCCTTGTTATGTGCTTGCATTTTAAGAAAGTAAAAAAACTATGCATTAATTTAATAATTATGTTCTTTCATCTTTAACCTGAGCTGCATTCAATAATGTGCTTACATTATTATTAGCCAATTCAATAAAGTTTTCTATGTCTTCAAAATTGCCAGGGCGAGCTAAAAATAATATTGCCCCCAAAACATTTTCTCTTGGTTCAACCACATTTGAAAGGAGTGCTTCAATTGCAGGAATATGATTTGATCCAAATTTTACTTGAATAATATACTTTCTGTCAGAACCTGTAAGGCCATATTCTCTTTTGTCTCTAGCCATTTTTAATACCTTGAAAAATTCTGATATTTTTCAGTGTTTTCTATAAAACTAGACGAAACTGATAAATTCAATTCTGCTGCCCACATAACATTTTAGTTATGGGGCGCGCGGCTTTTATGCGCGTCCCAGTGAGCGAAGCGAACGGATTGAACCACTAGTTAGGTGCCTCGCCGAGCATCAACTTCTTCGTTGTAGAGCTTTTTCGATTTGATGGCTACAGAGCTTAGTAATACTTCTAGTTTTTCATTAGCGGTTGAAACTTGATCTTCGCTCACTGAGTGACCATTTATTGGATGAATGATCAAATCGTTGATGCTGCCCATACCGCCAAATGCATTTAAAACATGTTCAACGCCTCTAAAATCCGAATTTCGGATTAAAGCTGCATCTTTTGCAAGCCAGTTGCCCCAGTGCTGCTCACCTACAGACAAAAGAAAGTCTGCAGCTTCTTGGATAGTTCTGGATAAATCCTCGATTTCTGGATGCATCTGGCACCTAACACTTTAGTTATGGGGCGCGCGTGCTTTTTGCGCGTCCCAGTGAGCGAAGCGAACGACTTAAACTATTTGTTAGGGCTCGTTGGCTCTCATATGCCTGTAAGGTAACGCTTTGCTGAGACAGCCTGAAGCTTCTTCAAAGAATCAAATTGCAGAGTGATGATCCATGTGCTCTTCACGACACCGGATGTGTTCGAATCGAACTCGACTCGTACAATTGCAATGTTTTTCGTTGGGATGAAGCTATAGCTACTTAATGAGTCTTCTCCAATACCGGCTCTCTTTAATTTCTCGGCCACCAACCATTCCGGCGTTTCAATAGGAACGAGTGCTTTGACTCGCTCTGATACCAGCGATTCAGTAAGTTCCTGGTTTTTTGGAATTCCAAGCACCTCGCGAATGCGCTCTTCTGACGAATTATCGGAACACCCCAATATGATCGCCGTGAATATTAAAAATGCAGCAAGCAGTTTTCTGTGCATGATGAAATTAGCCCTAACGTTTGAATTAAGCGGCGCCGAGCCACAGGCGAGGGCACCGAAAAGCGAAGCTTTATGGCGTCCGCTTGAATGAATTGTTAGGCCGAAGTATCTGGGTAATCATAAAAGTCATCATATTCGCGGTAGTAGTTTGCAGCGAAAATAAATCGATCGACTTCATTTTGACCTGGCGCTTGAGTAATAGATGCATTTTCAATCACTCCGACCAGTGTTCCGCTTTCAAACCACGGATAAAGATCAAGCTCACGAAGAGTCAGAGGGAGATACCCGCCATTCTCAGTTTCATATACTTCATCATCTGCCATATCATAGACTTCATCTTCGTCAATGAAAAAGAATTTTGCTGAGGATGGTGAGTTATTCCATGTACTTATATTGGTATAGATCCAGCAATTCAGATCGTCACCTTTATCAATCGACAAATTTATAAGATCTGTCAAGCTATTACATTGAATCATCGCAAGCGTCCTATCTTTTGGCCTAACGTCTGACATGAGGGGCCGCCGATAGGCGGTCCCTCTCGATGGATGGGTTGGGCGTCAACTCTTTGCTAAGGCTAACCATGCCCTCTCCGGATATAACGGGCACAACGCCTTGGCTGCTTGATCCAAATGCTTCGCGTCACGCGTTTCGACAAACAACTGCAAAGACTTTGCTGCGTCATGGAACCGCAAATGTGGTGGTACTGAAATGCCCGCCGGGCTATGTGCCGCATCCAACACCAAAGTCTTGAGAGAGTGCCAGTCGCGTTCACTAAGCCCGGCGTAAATGTCTTCGCTGCCAGATTCGATCACCACTGTCTCCTTGACGCCCAACAATTTATTGTACGGAATCTATCCGTGATTTTGGGGTGGATCGGGTCGTCATAGTCTGGTGTGAGACTATGTACCGGAAGCTTGAAAATCCCGGATAAAGCCCGCTTTGGCAATGTTTTTGTACCGCATAGATTATGCAAAAATGCGGAAAGTTTCTTCATAGTCAGCAATGGGACTTGCTCGTATATATACTGTTTATATATACATGTGTAGGTGACTCATGCGCAAGCCTCATTCGCCGTTTTTGGCAAGCATCTATGAGCAGATGTTGATGCTGCGTTACGCGATGGCAACCGTTGAAGCCTATCTGCACTGGATCAAGGCATTTGGCTAATAACATCATGTCGATCAGCCAATAACATCATGCCGATCACTTTTTTTCTGCCCGCGTTTATAGCGTCTTCCTTTTACTCCGCCTGATCGGCATCGGTCAAGTTGGCGCCCTGTTTTCTCATCGATTCTCCCGTTAAGGTCACGCGCACCGCTCTGTGGATCAGTCGGTCCAAGATCGCCTCGGCGAAGGTTGCCTCTCCGATCATCCCGTACCACTTCTCCACCGGCAATTGGCTCGCCACTATCGTTGAGACGTTGCCGTAGCGGGTATCGATGATCTCCAGCAGGTTGCTGCGTTCGCTCGCGTCCAGCATCTCCATGCCCCAGTCATCCAGGATCAGTACCCCTATGTTGCTTACCCGCTCCAGCAGTTTCGGATAGCTGCCATCCGCTTGGGCCAGTCGCATCTCTTCGAGCAGGGTTTTCAGCCGGTAGTACCGCACGCCGACTCCTTGCCGGATAAAGTAACGACCCAGGGCACACGCCAGGTAACTTTTGCCACAGCCTGCCGCGCCCGTTAGCAGCAGGTTTTGTTGATGACTCAGCCAGTGTCCTTCCAGCAGTTGGCGGATCTGCGCTTTGCTCACGCCTCGACCCGCCCGATAGTCGAGCTGCTCCACCTGGGGTCAGTTTGGATATAGAGAATTATTGTACGGTAAGCCTGTTTTTTGAACAGACTTACCTATAGCAATAGGGTGTACTCCCGCGCTATACAGCGTTTTCAGGGGATTTTGTCTTAATCGGATAACCTAAATGCGATACAGCAAGAGCGACAACCTAAAAGCGATAGCCACTGACGATAAATCAATCACTTACGCATCCGAATTGGTTGAATAATGTGCTTAACGTACAAAAATTTCCGATCTCCAAACTGACCCCTGCTTGAGCATGCTGCGGATGTTGTGCAGCCGGTTGGCGCCGGTCAGGTGCCCCCGGAGGCAGGCCGCTTCCAGCCGCTCCTTGCCATAGGTTTTGCTCTGCCCCAGCAAGGCCAGGCAAGGACGCACCGCTTGCGTCGAATGCTCTGCCTGCCGGATAAAGCCATCCACCCAATGCGTGGTGTAGGGGCCGATGGACGCCGCCCAGCCAAGCAGTCGCTCCGGCGACCACTCCAGCAGTGCCTGATGATGCGCGGGCATGTGTTCACGCAGGCTGCTGTGCTGGCCTTTGTGATGACTCCGCTGGTGTTCGGCCACGATCTTGCCCGCGTGGTACAGCGTGACGGTATGCTCGGCCAGATGCGCCTCCAGCCGCTTGCCCTGCAAGGCATAGGGCACTGAGTAATAGTGCTTTTCCAGATCGACGTGGTAGTCCTTACCAACCAGCACCGGCACTACTTTGGTGTAGTGATAGGGATAATCCGGCAACGGCTTGAGCGCCGGTGCATCGAGCTCGGCAAACAGTGAGGCACGGCAGCCAGGCAGCTTCTGGAAGGGTTTCTGGTTGAGCCGGGTCAGCAGTTCACCCATTCGCTGATTGAGCTGGGCCAGGCTATGGAAGGTTTCATGACGCAGCACCGCCAGGATCCAGCGGGTGACGATCTGCACGCCCACCTCCGCCTTGGACTTATCCTTCGGCTTGCGGGGCCGCGCGGGCATGATCGCCGTACCGAAATGGGCCGCCAGCATCTGGTAGGTGGGGTTGAGATCCGGATCGGTATTGCGCGCCACGCTGACGGCACTCTTGAGGCAATCAGGTACTACCAATTGCGGCACACCGCCAAAGAACTCGAAAGCGCGCTTGTGGCTCATCACCCAGTCATCGAGCTGCTGGGAGCGGGTGGCCTCGGCAAAGGTGTAGTTGGAGGCCCCCAGCACGGCGACAAAGATCTGGGCCCGGTAAAGGATCTCGCCGGTATGCGGATCGACAATGGGCATGGTCTGGCCGCAGTAGTCGACAAAGAGTTTTTCGCCCGCAATATGGGTCTGCCGCATCGAGGGTTGCAGCAGGGCCGCCCACTCTTTATAGAGCCGACAGAAGTGGTTGTAGCTGTAGTGGGAGCCTGGATGGCGCTCGGCGTACTCCTGCCATAGCAGCTCGAGGGTCACGCCTTTTTGACCTGGTTTTTTGAGTTCCTGATGCAACAAGGCCCAGTTGGGAGTGGGTTTGTGCTGAGTGTTATGGACAGAGCAGGTCTTGAGAAATGCGCGCTCCAGGGAGACATCATCCCAGGACTCAGACAGGGGCCAGGTCATGATACCCAGTTGAGCCGCCCGGTTGAGGTAATAGGATACGGTGCTAGGAGAGATATGCAGGCTGAGGGCGATCTGCCGATGAGCCAGTTGAGCCTGATATTTAAGGCGAAGAATTTCTTTGAGTTTTCTCACAGTGATAGGCCTCGCAGACATGCACGTTCCTCTGTTGGAGCAGATGGGAAAGTGCGGGTTTAACGAAGCGGGAAGAAAAAGTCACCAATAACATGGATGCCGATCATGGTTTCCCATCGAGGGTAAAAAGTGATCGGCTTGGGATGTTATTGAGTGATCGGCATGGATGTTATTACGTGATCGGCATGAATGTTATTGAGCGATCGCCATGCGTGGGAATATGCAGCATTTATCCGTTTTTCCCGGATGAAGCATCCGGTCGAGCTGGGTGAGGCGGAGGTTCAGCAATTTTTGTCCTATCTGGTCACCGAGCGCCATGTGGCTGTCAAGACTCAGGCCCAGGCGTTGAATGCGCTGGTCTTCTTGTATCGCACTGTCTTGTTACGGCCTCTGCAGCTCGAGATGAAATTTACGCGCGGCCAGCGCCCTCCCAAACTGCCAACTGTTTTGACGCAAAGTGAAGTCCGAGCCTTGTTGCTGGCTATGCCAGTTCATCTTCGTCTCTTGACGCAACTGATGTATGGCAGCGGACTCAGGCTGATGGAGGTGATGCGCCTGCGCGTGCAGGATATCGACTTCAACTACCTCTGCCTGATGGTCTGGAATGGCAAAGGGGGCAAGCACAGGCGTGTGACTCTGGCCTCGGAACTCATTCCGGCCCTGCGGGAGCAAATTGCCTACGTCCAGCGCTTTTATATGACGGACTGCTTAAACGACGCGTATGCCGGGGTGGCCTTGCCGACGGCATTGGCGCGCAAGTATCCGGCTGCCAGCAAAGAGCTGGGTTGGCACTACCTGTTTCCGGCATCCCATCTGAGTCGCGATCCTGTCGATGGGGCCTTGCGTCGACATCATCTGGATCCAACTACCCTGCAAAAAGCGGTTCGAGCCACGGCGCGTCAGCTACAGCTGGGAAAACCGGTCATCTGTCATACCTTGCGCCATTCCTTTGCCACCCATTTGCTGGCGCGGGGGGCGGATATTCGAACCGTGCAGGAGCAACTGGGCCATTCTGATGTCCGAACCACACAAATTTATACCCATGTGCTGCAAAACGGCGCCAATGGGGTACGTAGCCCTTTGTCTGATCTGTAATGGTTGGGGGGCGGGACGCTCGGTTTTTCAGAACGAGTGGCCTGACGCAGGCACGCTACCGCCCTTAGGTTACAGCTCCTAGAGGCTGACATCCGTTTCAGGTGGTGGGTTGTTACCCGGGCCATTTTCATCCTGATGGCCTGTTCTTTTCGTCAAACTATGCTACGGATTTCAGTTTCATATGGAAATAAATAATCGACGGGATTTGCAAAAATGTGCGATAGACAGTAGTGAGGCGAGGGCTAAGGAAGGTGCGAACAAGTTCCTGATATGAGATCATCATGTTCATCCGGAGCGCATCCCAGAGGGACATCATGAGCCATCAACTCACCTTCGCCGATAGTGAATTCAGCACTAAGCGCCGTCAGACCCGAAAATAGATTTTTCTCTCCCGCATGGAGCAGATTCTGCCATGGCAGAATCTGACCGCTGTCATCGAGCCGTTTTATCCCAAGGCTGGTAATGGCCGGCGGCCCTATCCGCTGGAGACCATGCTGCGTATTCACTGCATGCAGCATTGGTACAACCTGAGCGACGGTGCCATGGAAGATGCCCTGTACGAAATCGCCTCCATGCGCCTGTTTGCCCGATTATCCCTGGATAGCGCCCTGCCGGATCGCACCACCATCATGAATTTCCGCCACCTGCTCGAGCAGCATCAACTGGCCCGTCAATTGTTCAAGACCATCAATCGCTGGCTGGCCGAAGCAGGCGTCATGATGACCCAAGGCACTTTGGTGGATGCCACCATCATTGAGGCACCCAGCTCTACCAAGAACAAAGAGCAGCAACGCGATCCGGAGATGCATCAGACCAAGAAAGGCAATCAGTGGCACTTTGGCATGAAGGCCCACATTGGTGTCGATGCCAAGAGTGGCCTGACCCACAGCCTAGTCACCACCGCGGCCAACGAGCATGACCTCAATCAGCTGGGTAATCTGCTTCATGGAGAGGAGCAATTTGTCTCAGCCGATGCCGGCTACCAAGGAGCGCCACAGCGCGAGGAGCTGGCCGAGGTGGATGTGGACTGGCTGATCGCCGAGCGTCCCGGCAAGGTAAAAACCTTGAAGCAGCATCCGCGCAAGAACAAAACGGCCATCAACATCGAATACATGAAAGCCAGCATCCGTGCCAAAGTGGAGCACCCGTTTCGCATCATCAAGCGGCAGTTCGGCTTCGTGAAAGCCAGATACAAGGGGCTGTTGAAAAACGATAACCAACTGGCGATGTTATTCACCCTGGCCAACCTGTTTCGGGTGGACCAGATGATCCGTCAGTGGGAGAGATCTCAGTAAAAACCGGAAATAACGCCAGAAATGTCGAAAAATAGCCTAAATAGGCTGATTCGATGTGTTTGCGGGAAAAAAATCGGCCCAGATCCGCGAAATTTTAATCAGCGAGTCAGCTTGGGAAGAAATGACCTGCTTATTCGCACCTTCCCAAGCTGTTCATTCCCAAGGGCCATACTGCCTACGATGCACTCAAGCCGATGATTAGCAGCGACAGGCTGAACATCAAGGCTATTCGCGCTCATTGGGATGAAATCCTACGGTTGGCCACTTCGATCAAGCAGGGCACGGTGACGGCCTCGCTGATGCTGCGCAAGCTCGGCAGCTATCCGCGCCAAAACGGCTTGGCCGTCGCCCTGCGCGAGCTGGGGCGCATCGAGCGCACGCTGTTCATTCTGGATTGGCTGCAAAGCGTGGAGCTGCGCCGCCGCGTCCATGCGGGGCTGAATAAGGGCGAGGCGCGCAACGCGCTGGCCAGGGCGGTCTTCTTCTACCGATTGGGTGAAATCCGCGACCGCAGTTTTGAGCAGCAGCGCTACCGGGCCAGTGGCCTCAATCTGGTGACGGCGGCCATCGTGTTGTGGAACACGGTCTATCTGGAGCGTGCCACCAGTGCTTTGCGTGCCCACGGCAAGGCGCTGGACGATACGTTGCTGCAATATCTGTCCCCGCTGGGGTGGGAGCATATCAACCTGACCGGCGATTACCTATGGCGCAGCAGTGCCAAGGTCGGTGCGGGGAAGTTCAGGCCATTGCGACCGCTGCCACCGGCTTAGCGTGCTTTATTTTCCGTTTTCTGAGACGACCCCCTGATGGACGTGCAAGACTGGCAGCGCATCGCCCGGCAGGAGCTTGAGCGCCGGGCTACCAGCATCGTGCAGGCGCTGGATGATGCGACCCTTGAGGCCATCGCAGCGGGCACGCTCGACATGCTGGCCATGTGCCGACAGGTGGCCGACGAGATCCACCAGGCCGCCTAAGCCCTCCCCTGCCCTGCCACCGAACCCCGCCGCGTGCGGGGTTTTTTATGACTTCAAACCCTCAAAAGGTGCATTTACTCAAATCCTCAATATGCTATACTGCGCTTGAGTAATTCCTTTTTTCCTCAAACGCTCAATAGCTCAAGGAGCGCATATGCAAGTCATTGCTGTACTGAACCAGAAGGGCGGGGCGGGTAAAACCACCATCGCCACCCACCTTGCCCGCGCCCTGCAACTCGACGGCGCAGACGTGTTGCTGGTTGATTCTGACCCGCAGGGCAGCGCCCGCGATTGGGCCGCCGTCCGCGAGGATCAACCCGTGCCCGTGGTTGGCATCGACCGGCCCACCATCGAGCGCGATCTAAAGAGCGTGGCCCGGAAAGACTTTGTTGTGATCGACGGAGCGCCGCAGGCTCATGACTTGGCCGTGTCGGCAATGAAGGCCGCCGATTGCGTGCTGATCCCGGTGCAGCCGTCGCCCTACGACATTTGGGCAACCTCTGACCTCGTGGATTTGGTCAAGCAGCGCATCGAGCTGACCGACGGCAAGCTGAAAGCGGCTTTCGTGGTGTCCCGTGCGATCAAGGGCACCAAGATTGGTGCGGAAGTCTCCGAGGCGCTGGCCGGGTACGGCCTGCCGATCCTGCAAACGCGCATCACGCAGCGCGTCATCTACCCGAGCAGCGCGGCCAGCGGCACCACGGCCATTGACCAAGAGCCGACGAGCGAGGCCGCCGAGGAAATCCGGGCGCTGGCTGAGGAAGTGCGCCGTTTCCTCAATTGCACCATTTGAGTAATTAAGGAGTAGGTGAAAATGAGTAGCGGGAAACTTGGCATGAAAGCAGGCCGCCCGAGCGCCGCGAAGGCTGGCCCTACCTTGTCCGACCTTGCCGACAAGGCCGCCACCGTCCGGGTGAATTTCGACCTCGACCGGGCCGAGCACACGAAGCTGAAGATTTACGCCGCCAAGACCGGGCGCAGCATCACGGACATTCTGCGCGAACTGGTGCGCTCACTTGATGAAAAGAGTGATTGAGTAATCACTTAACCGGCTGGACGGGTCAAAAGCATGGACTATAGTCCATACATTTTTGATTTGGCGAAATTTAATAATGTTGATGAAATACGGCGCGTGGGGTATAAAGTGATGGTTGAAATGGAACCGTTGAGTCTGGAGGTACTGCCGCCCTCTCATTTCAAGGCGTTTGCGAAGAACGCACCGCATGAGATCAAGGGCGCTGTCATCGAGAACACAGAGCGCGGGCTGGTGATCGTGCTGCACGTTGGCAACGAGCGGCGCATTCTCGGCCAGTACCGGGGAGGCATCCGGTTTTTTCGCTCTTTCGATGGCGCGGCGGCAGTGCTGCGGCAGCATGGCGTGCTGCACTGGACGGCGAATGCAAAAGGCTGGATTCCGCGAACTTTGGAAGCGAAGGAGCGGAGTTCAGATGGATGAAAAAGCAAAGCCCCGCGTGGCAGCGGGGCTTGGCAAGAGGTGGGAACCTAGCAGGTGGCACTGTTTGGAACCCCAAGGCGTGACCGATGCAGACGACCAGAAACACCCAAACTATGGTCTGCATTGTAGCGCCCTACCTCTTGCCGCACAAGCGGAAAGAGGGTT
>NZ_CP055487.1 GCF_013705725.1 Klebsiella sp. RHBSTW-00484
CCAGATCCCAGTTGCCTTCTTCAGTATAGAATTTCAGGGCAAAACCTCGAATATCACGTTCTGCATCGGCCGCGCCACGTTCACCCGCCACCGTTGAGAAACGCGCAAACATTTCGGTTTTTTTGCCGACTTCAGAGAAAATTTTAGCGCGAGTATATTGGGTAATATCATTGGTCACGGTAAAGGTACCAAAAGCACCTGAACCTTTAGCGTGCATACGACGCTCTGGAATCACTTCGCGGACGAAGTTTGCTAATTTTTCATTCAACCATAAATCTTGGGCAAGTAAAGGTCCACGCGCACCTGCCGTCATACTGTTCTGATTATCGACCACAGGGGCACCAGCTTCAGTAGTCAGGTGGGTAACAGGACATTTTTTAGGGTCTTGACTCATACTATTAACTCCCGTTTCTTTTAATTTAAATTTCCTGCAGAAATTTAAGATTTTCAATCCTATCTTACCCTTTACTTGCTTATTAAAATGTTAAACTAAGGATATTTTTGAAAATTTCTTTTTATTTAACATAAGAGTTCTTGCCCGCACCGCTTCGGGCGGGTTCAGTGCGAAAGCGGCGTCAGCCCGGCAAAACAGGCAGAAAACTCCCCGCTAAACCGCGCATTCTGCGCCAGATAGATTTCACCTGTTTGCATGGCTATGCAGACAGGTGAATGGCACCGGCTTTCGGCGGGGATCCGCGCCGAAAGCCCCGTTTTATCCGGTTTGTTACAGCGAAGGGCCGTCATACGTCCGCTGGCGCTGCGATCGTTCCAGCTCCAGCGCTTTCTGGTGCTGCGCCGCCCGCTGCTGCTCCCGGTGCGCCTCAATACCGTTCAGCCTTGCGACAACCGGCGCAGCTGATCGCTCAAACTCTGCACCTGCCTGCTCAAGCCCGTGACGCGCTCGCTCAGCGCCGCGTTCTCCCGTTGCATAAGACCAGACATCGTCCGCCATTCCGCGAAGGCGCTCTCCCACTCGTCCAGCCTTTTCGAGTAGTCCTGCTGTAGCTGCTCTAATGCGCTCAGCAACTGTTTTTCCAGCTCCGTCATGTGCTATTTCCCCGCCAGTATCATCCAGCTCGAATCCTCTCCGAACCGTCCCGCTTCCGGGTTCACCTTCACGCAGCGGCGTCTCTGCTCGCCGCAGGTCGAGAGCTGCACGCCGCTGTTCCTCTCTGACAGCATGGCCTGTGTGCTCTTCTGCTCCCGGATGGTCGTGTAATTGTCGAGTATCTGCTGACTCTGCCACCACAGAATGGCCGCACTCGAGGCGATCAACAGCACGGACACCAGGACGATGGTCAGCCACGTCTGGCTGACCATGCGCAGCATCCCTTTCGTGCGCTGGCTCATGGCTGAGGACAGCTTCCGGTCGTGGTCGAGGATGGCGGCGCTGATTCTCTTCTCGCTTTCGCTCAGTTCCGCTCTGACAGACTTCTCGTGCTCGCTGAATGCGGCTTTCAGCATCTCGCCGGTAGTCTGCTGCTGCGCTTTCGATTTCTGCTCTAAGTCCTTCGCCAGCGTTAAAAGACTGTTCATAGATGGCTCCCTTCAGTCGGATGTTTCGCCCCCCGTCCGGGTCGGCAATGCTGATGCTGCTTTTCGTGGTGCGCACCACCTCGAAACCTGCGTTTTCCAGCGCCTCTGTGACGTCCTGCCGCGTTTTCAGCTCCCCGGATGAGGCAAGGGCAAGCAGGCCGCGCGTAATCGCCTGGGCGGCCTCCTGCTTCGCTTCCGGCAGCGCGGAAGGCATGACCAGCGCCCGCCGGTTTTCCGGCGCGTTCGGGTCGTGCAGCCCCAGCCTGCCATTAACTATGGTCTGCCAGGCATCAATGCGCGGACGGTCGGCGCGGTCGTAATACGGCTGGAGACGTCTGCCGGTCAGCAGCTCCGTGTTCGGGATCAGGAAGTTCAGCTCCAGTCGCCCTTTATCCCGGTGCTCCACCCACAGCACGCTGTACTGGTCTTTATCGAGTCCGGGCATCAGAACCCGCTCAAAGCCCGCCATCAGCCTTTCGCGCTGCCCGGGCGGTAAATCCTTTTCGGCAAAGGACAGGACGCCGGAGGTGTACTTTTTGGCGTACGGCGAGGCGTCGATAAGCTCCCGGACTTCCTCCGGCTTACCCTGCAGAACGCTGGCGCCGTCACGCTGCCGGTCTTTCCCCAGCAGGTAATCCACCGGACCGGCGCCACCGCCGCGCCCTCTGGGATGAAATTTAACGATCATCCTCTGCCCCCTTTTCAAGCACAGCGTGCCGCAGCCGTTCGAGTCCGGCATCGATGGCCATCAGCGCGGCGACAACCTGCACGCGGTCGTGCCCGCTGCCGCCACCGGCGTTAACCTGTCGGGCAATCTGGTTAAGGTTGTTACCCATGCCCGCAAGCTGGCGAAGCAGCGCCGGCGAGATCGAGGGAAGTTTGCCGGCGCGGGCAGGCTTCTCGTCCAGGCACGTCTGCCGCATCCAGGCTGCGAGCTGCTTACTGTCGCAGCGCTCCAGCAGACGCCGGTGCTCATCCTCGGTAACCCACATCGTGAGCATTTTGCTGCGTTTGTCTGCCAATCCGGCCTCCTGATAACGCCGGGACGGGCGGGAAATCTTTTCCCGGTCGGCGCGGCGTTGGACAAGCCGCAGGCGCGTCAGTGGCTTTTAGCAGGTTTCGGGGCGCAGCCCTGAACCAGTCACGTAGCGCTAGCGGAGTGTATACTGGCTTACTATGTTGGCACGGATGCGGAAATCAGTGAAGTGCTTCATGTGGAAGGAGAAAAAAGGCGGCTCCGGCGCGTCAGCAGAATATGCGATACAGGATATATTCCGCTTCCTCGCTCACTGACTCGCTGCGCTCGGTCGTTCGGCTGCGGCGAGCGGTGCGGGCTTACGAATGGGGCGGAAATTTCCTGGAAGATGCCAGGAAGAAACTTAACAGGGAAACGATAAGGCCGCGGCGAAGCCGTTTTTCCATAGGCTCCGCCCCCCTGACAAGCATCACGAAATCTGACGCTCAAATCAGTGGTGGCGAAACCCGACAGGACTTAAAGATACCAGGCGTTTCCCCCTGGTGGCTCCCTCGTGCGCTCTCCTGTTCCTGCCTTTCGGTTTACCGGTGTCATTCCGCTGTTATGGCCGCGTTTATCTCATTCCACGCCTGACACTCGGTTCCGGGAAGGCAGTTCGCTCCAAGCTGGACTGTATGCACGAACCCCCCGTTCAGTCCGACTGCTGCGCCTTTTCCGGTAACTATCAACTTGAGTCCAACCCGGAAAGACACGACAAAGCGCCACTGGCAGCAGCCACTGGTAACTGATTTAGAGGAGTTAGTCTTGAAGTTATGCGCCTGTTAAGGCTAAACTGAAAGAACAGATTTGGTTCCTGCGCTCCTCATAAGCCAGTTACCACGGTTCAAAGAGTTGCTGCTCTGAGAACCTTCGAAAAACCGCCTTGCTGGGCGGTTTTTTCGTTTACAGAGCAAGAGATTACGACGCTACAGAAAGGATCTCAAGAAGATCCTTCACCATAATGGAAATCTATCCCACCCGAGCATATAGGATGCATATCGTTATAAAACATCGGATATTATGCATCCCAACTAAAAATAAGCTCGAGGATAAAAAATGAGTTCAATGGTTTACTGCCGAGGATGCGGCAAGGAAATACACGAAACAGCAAAGTCATGCCCACACTGCGGAGCCACAAACGCCTCTTCAGGTTCAGGTGAAAAAAGTAGAATCGCAGCCGCGCTATTAGCATTCTTCCTTGGTGGATTTGGCGCACATAAATTTTACTTAGGTAAAATAGGACAGGGATTCCTGTATCTAATTTTTTGCTGGACATTCATACCCGCGATCATCGCGTTTATTGAGTTTATTATTTATCTATGCGATTCCGATGAAAAATTCGCAAGAAAATATGGCTAACTCATAGCAAAAAAGCCCTGCGGGGCTTTTTTTGTACCAGTCTGTGAGGCAGATTTACCATAACATCCGTTATCCGAAATCTTCTTTCATAAGTTATATAAAATTATATACTTAACTATTTCACATCATCCAAAAATTCACCAAAACGCCGACATCGACACATCTCGGCGTTTTTTTAAGCGCTTTTGTCATATTCCGCCAATAACCGGTTAAAAAATGATCAAAATTATATCTTTTACTGACTTCTTAAGCCTTCCATTTTCGAATTTATCCCCATTTTCTGCGGACAAATATCGGGATAATTTTTTGGGTCGTTCACTGTACGTTCTGGCTTACAGCCATGCAGGAAATTTTCCAATAGGCAGATGATCATCGATTTCCTATTATGGACTCATCAAGAACAGGATGTTCGAAGACCTAAAACAATAATCATAAGTCAAACACCAGGATCGTGAAGCTAGACAGGAGTCATGCTTAAGCACCAAATACGAAAAACCCCGACATCCTGTCGGGTTTTTTTTATTAACTATCTAAATCAAATTTCCACATTAAAGAAAACTTGGTAAACCTTTAGCAGGATCTGTTTCACGTGCCGCTTGAGCATCTGCTACAGTCATACCTAAGGCCTTAGCAACGCCTTGCCCATAAGCTGGATCGCAAGCATAACAGTTGCGGATATGACGGTATTTGATGAAATCTAGCGCATCCCCCATCGCTGCGGCCGTGTTATTAAACAATGCTTGTTTCTGCTCATCATTCATCAAATTGAACAGGGCACGGGGCTGGCTGAAGTAGTCATTGTCATCTTCGCGGAAGTCCCAGAAATCAGCATCACCGGTAATCTTTAATGCTGGTTCTTTAAACTGAGGTTGTTCCTGCCACTGGTTAAAACTGTTCGGTTCATAATGTGGCAATGAACCATAGTTGCCATCCATGCGGCCCTGACCATCACGACGATTAGAGTTTACAGGGCAGCGTGCAGCATTGACCGGAACCTGTGAATGATTTACACCAACACGATAACGTGCTGCATCAGCATAGTTCACCAGACGTGCCTGTAACATACGATCCGGTGAGTAGCTAATTCCCGGTACCAGATTGCTTGGTGCAAAGGCAGCCTGTTCTACATCCTGGAAATAATTTTCCGGATTGCGGTTCAGTTCGAATTCACCGACTTCAATCAGTGGATAATCACCTTTCGGCCAGACTTTGGTCAGGTCAAATGGATGATAAGGAACTGTTTCAGCTTCCAGTTCCGGCATGATCTGAACGTACATTTTCCATTTTGGATACTCACCACGCTCAATGGCATCAAATAAGTCAGTCTGACTACTTTCACGATCTTTAGCAATCAAATCTGCTGCTTCAGCATCGGTCAGGTTCTGGATGCCTTGCTGGGTACGCATATGGAATTTCACCCAGAAGCGTTCATTTTGGGCATTGATAAAACTGAAGGTATGGCTGCCAAAACCATGCATATGACGGTAGCCAGCAGGAATACCGCGATCCGACATCACAATCGTCACCTGATGCAAGGCTTCAGGCAATAATGTCCAGAAATCCCAGTTATTGGTGGCACTGCGCTTGTTGGTTTTCGGGTCACGTTTGACTGCTTTATTCAGGTCAGGGAACTTACGGGCATCCCGCAGGAAAAACACCGGGGTATTATTGCCGA
>NZ_CP055488.1 GCF_013705725.1 Klebsiella sp. RHBSTW-00484
ACATCTGACATTTTCAAAGCGTACGATGAATTAGCATAAAGCAAATCTTTTTCTATATTTTCGCGCTGAAAAACCATAATAACGGCAATCAGAAAAATAGAAGTTAACAAAATCCCACCAACGGACAAGGTTATGACTATCGGACGAAGGTGAGGCTTTTTAATTCTCATAAAAATACACTCCATATAATAAAAAATGCCGCATTTACCATAACATCCCTTGCCCGCACCCCCGCAGGGCCCTTCAGCGCGAATGCGGCGTCAGCCCGCTAAAACCGGCAGTAAACTCCCCGGCAAACCGCGCAGCCTGTGCCTGAAAAATTTCACCCGAATGCATAGCCATGCGGCCGGGTGAATGGATCAGGCTTTGGGCGCAGATGCCCGCCGAAAGCCCCGTTTTATCCGGTTTGTTACAGCGACGGACCGTCATACGTCCGCTGCCGCTGCGATCGTTCCAGCTCCAGCGCTTTATGATGCTGCGCTGCCCGCTCCTGCTGCCGGTGTGCTTCAATCGCGTTCAGCCTTTCGACAACCAGCTTAGTTGCTCGCTCAAACTCTGCACCTGCCTGCTCAAGCCCGTGACGCGCTCGCTCAGCGCCGCGTTCTCCCGTTGCATAAGACCAGACATCGTCCGCCATTCCGCGAAGGCGTTCTCCCACTCGTCCAGCCTTTTCGAGTAGTCCTGCTGTAGCTGCTCTAATGCGCTCAGCAACTGTTTTTCCAGCTCTGTCATACACAGTCACCCCTGTTTCAGCAGAACCCAGTTCGTCCCCTCGTAGGGAATTATTTGCGGTTCCGTTCCTTTCGGCATGCTCAGGAACCGGCGGCCGTCGCTGGATTCCTGATAAGTCACGCCCCACGTTCTCGCGTTCAGCTTCTCCAGAGCGTCCTTCTGCTCCCGGATGCTCATGTAATTGTCGAGCATCTGCTGCCCCTGCCACCACAGAATGCCCGCGCTCGACGCTATCAGCAGCGCGGACACCAGGACGATGGTCAGCCACGTCTGGCTGACCATGCGCACCATGCCTTTCGTGCGCTGGCTCATGGCTGAGGACAGCTTCCGGTCGTGGTCGAGGATGGCGGCGCTGATTCTCTTCTCGCTTTCGCTCAGTTCCGCTCTGACAGACTTCTCGTGCTCGCTGAATGCGGCTTTCAGCATCTCGCCGGTAGTCTGCTGCTGCGCTTTCGATTTCTGCTCTAAGTCCTTCGCCAGCGTTAAAAGACTGTTCATAGATGGCTCCCTTCAGTCGGATGTTTCGCCCCCCGTCCGGGTCGGCAATGCTGATGCTGCTTTTCGTGGTGCGCACCACCTCGAAACCTGCGTTTTCCAGCGCCTCTGTGACGTCCTGCCGCGTTTTCAGCTCCCCGGATGAGGCAAGGGCAAGCAGGCCGCGCGTAATCGCCTGGGCGGCCTCCTGCTTCGCTTCCGGCAGCGCGGAAGGCATGACCAGCGCCCGCCGGTTTTCCGGCGCGTTCGGGTCGTGCAGCCCCAGCCTGCCATTAACTATGGTCTGCCAGGCATCAATGCGCGGACGGTCGGCGCGGTCGTAATACGGCTGGAGACGTCTGCCGGTCAGCAGCTCCGTGTTCGGGATCAGGAAGTTCAGCTCCAGACGCCCTTTGTCCTGGTGCTCAACCCACAGCACGCTGTACTGGTCTTTATCGAGTCCGGGCATCAGAACCCGCTCAAAGCTCGCCATCAGCTTTTCGCGCTGCCCGGGCGGCAAATCCTGCTCGGCAAAGGACAGGACGCCGGATGTGTACTTTTTGGCGTAAGGCGAGGCGTCGATAAGCTCACGGACTTCCTCCGGCTTCCCCTGCAGAACGCTGGCGCCGTCGCGCTGCCGGTCTTTTCCCAGCAGATAATCCACCGGACCGGCGCCACCGCCGCGCCCTCTGGGATGAAATTTAACGATCATCATCAGCCCCCTTTTCCAGCACGGCGTGCCGCAGCCGCTCGAGTCCGGCATCAATGGCCATCAGTGCGGCGACAACCTGCACGCGATCGTGCCCGGTACCGCCACCGGCATTAACCTGCCGGGCAATCTGGTTGAGGTTGTTACCCATGCCGGCGAGCTGACGAAGCAGCGCCGGCGAGATCGAAGGAAGTTTGCCGGCACGAGCGGGCTTCTCGTCCAGGCACGTCTGGCGCATCCAGGCTGCGAGCTGTTTACCGTCGCAGCGCTCCAGCAGTCGACGGTGCTCATCCTCGGTAACCCACATCGTGAGCATTTTGCTGCGTTTGTCTGCCAATCCGGCCTCCTGATAACGCCGGGACGGACGGGAAATCTTTTCCCGGTCGGCACGGTGTTGGACAAGCCGCAGGCGCGTCAGTGGCTTTTAGCGGGTTTCGGGGCGCAGCCCTGAACCAGTCACGTAGCGCTAGCGGAGTGTATACTGGCTTACTATGTTGGCACGGATGCGAGTGTCAGTGAAGTGCTTCATGTGGCAGGAGAAAAATGCAGCAGCGGAGCGTCAGCAGAATATGTGATACAGGATATATTCCGCTTCCTCGCTCACTGACTCGCTGCGCTCGGTCGTTCGGCTGCGGCGAGCGGTACCGGCTTACAGGCGGGGCGGAAATTTCCTGGGAGATGCCAGGAAGAAGCTTAACAGGGAAGCGATAAGGCCACGGCGAAGCCGTTTTTCCATAGGCTCCGCCCCCCTGACAAGCATCACGAAATCTGACGCTCAAATCAGTGGTGGCGAAACCCGACAGGACTATAAAGATACCAGGCGTTTCCCCCTGGTGGCTCCCTCGTGCGCTCTCCTGTTCCTGCCTTTCGGTTTACCGATGTCAATCCGCTGTTATGGCCGCGTTTATCTCATTCCACGCCTGACACTCGGTTCCGGGAAGGCAGTTCGCTCCAAGCTGGACTGTATGCACGAACCCCCCGTTCAGCCCGACTACCACGTTGTCCCGGTAACTATCATCTTGAGTCCAACCCGGAACAGACACGAAAAATCGCCAGTGGCGGTAGCCATTAGTAAGAGGATTCACGGAGCGGAGTAGTAGAGTGTTCTACAGAGTTCTTGAAGTGGTGGCCTGACTGCGGCTACACTGGAAGGACAGTTTTGGTACCTGCGCTCCGTGAAAGCCAGTTACCTTCGGAAGAAAGAGTTGGTAGCTCTTGATTCCGGCAAACGAACCACCGTTGGTAGCGGTGGTTTTTTTGTTTGCAGGGCATGAGATTACGACGACATCGAAGGGATAACAAGAGGATCCGCTTCTTGAACCCCCCTCCCCACAAAAAAAACGGCACACTAGCGCGTAAAGCGTCATCAAAAAAACTCAAATAGCGCTATATACAATCACTTTATTACGCCCCTCTCTCTTAGCTTGATAAAGAGCATCGTCAGCATTTTTCAGCAAAAAATCGATCCCACCAAGAGGATCATCTTGTGTTGCCACACCAGCAGATACGGTGACACGCAAGTTATTAGGGAAAACAGTACGTTCAATAACACTCCTAATACGCTCCGCAACACACTCCGCTGTTACCACAGATGTATTCGGCAGAAAAACAACAAACTCTTCTCCACCAAACCGACAAATAATATCTTCACTACGGCAACAAGACTTAATAATCTGAGCCAAAGAAACAAGCACCTCATCTCCGACCCCATGCCCGAAACTGTCATTTATCTCTTTAAAAAAATCAACATCAATAGCAATAACTGAAGCTCCTGCCCCATACTTGTTATTCTGTATTTTAGTTGAAAACCCCAATCTATTGTTCACGCCGGTAAGGGGATCTTTAAGCGCCACCTCATTTAAAGAATCAACCCTTTCCATCATTACCTTAACATGCGTAAAAAGTGCCTTTTTAAGTCGATCAGCTTCGGCATACCAAGCATTGATAGCTTTAATATAAACTAGCGAAGCTCCTATATCTTTAGCATTGGTAGATATAGCAAGCTTTTCTAAAGGAAGTGAAATACTGGAGGCAATGAAATATGAAATAAGTGAAAACACAATAATTATTATAATTAGCAGAACAAGTACACTTTTAGCATAAGCAATAAGAATAGTAGTCACACTGTCAGCACGACTATAAACCAACACATTCCAAGCAGTATTTTTCATACTAGCATAACCAAGAAGATATCTATGCCCCGAAGAAAAAAATGCCCCCTCACCTCTATCAGACGCAGTTAACTTTGATTTCAAATCATCAGACATAACCATAGGCCGATCAACAGCACTTTTATCGTTATTAAAGATCACATTCCCATCATCACTAACAATGCTAATTTCAGTGTTGTTCTTGAAAAAATGCCTGCTCAAAACATCGCTAAATAAACTATGTTTTTTTAGATATATAGACCCACCGACATACCCTATGTAATTGCCACCCTTATCATAAATAGGATGTGACAACAAAATAATCAAATTCCCAGTAACTGATTTGAACGGTGAAGATATGAATGGTTTCTTTTCCTCAATCGCCAATTTGCTGGCACTTGAATTCAAGCGGGTACCAACTAAATCAAGAGATTCTGGCGAAGTCGCCAGAACAACAGCATCATTACTAACAACAAAAACTGAATTAAACATACCAGACTGCAATCTTAACCTATCCGCCTCATCTTTAAGTGAGTCAATATCATTAGTTGATTTTATTTTTTTTGCTCCATATGCTAATTCACCTTGAGCCATTTCAATATAACCACTCATT
>NZ_CP055489.1 GCF_013705725.1 Klebsiella sp. RHBSTW-00484
TTGCATAACGCCGCACTCGGACTTTTTAACGACCGACTCCCGCACAAGCCGTACTTCTCGGACGATCTGCACTTCGGTGTGCGTATCGCAGGGAAAGAACGCGCACTCTTGGCAAAGTACATCCAGTTTAATCAGCCGCATGCCATGTTCTGGCTGGGCTTCGACGTCGATCGCGCCGGTGCGGCCATCGACTGGAGTGACCGGAACGCGCCCGCGCCCACGCTGACCATCACCAACCCGGAAAACGGGCACGCGCACCTGCTATACGCACTGGAAACCTCGATACGTACTGCGCCGGACGGCAGAATGAAACCTCTGAAGTATGCAGCTGCCGTGGAAAACGCGCTGCGTAAAAAACTGGATGCTGATACAGGGTATTCTGGCCTGCTCTGCAAGAATCCGAACCACGGTCACTGGAAAATTGCCGTTTGGCAGCCAGAACTCTACACGCTGGACTGGCTTGCTGATTTCCTCGATCTGAACGCGGCAAACAACAAAGAGATCGTTGCCGACTATGGCTTAGGCCGCAACTGCACTCTGTTCGATAAAACACGGAAGTGGGCTTATCGCGCTATCCGTCAGGGCTGGCCTGAATATGACCAGTGGCTGCAAGCTTGCTATGAACGTGCCAGTGCTTACAACCTGCAATTTTCATCGCCTCTGGATGATAATGAGGTGATTGGCATAGCTAAAAGTATTGCGAAATGGACTCGTGCTAATTTTAGTGAAGGTACTTTCAGTGATTATGTTTTTCGTACGCATTCATCTGAAATACAAAGCCTCCGAGGGAGGAAAAGCAAAGGTGGGGGGAGGCCGTCATTAAATGAAGTGTGGGTTGATTTGGGTGTTAGCAGAAGAACATATTTCAGAATGAAGTCAAAACTAAAAGGTTAGTGGCTGGGATCAACCAGCCACTAACTTTGTTATTCAACAGTGACGTATATTTGCCCATCACTAAGTTCTTTGATAGTGATATCTTTTACAGATCCGTCAGATATCTCAGCTATGCCATAGTGATTTTTCCCTTCACTTTCTGTGATCGTCACAGATTTGCAAGTTAGTCCTGGTTGATGGAACTGTGTTCTGTATATGTCGCTTACGACTCCACAGGCTGCACTTTCCACTGTAGACTTACCGCCAGCAAAGATTAAGCTACTAGCAACAAAAATAATGATTATCGCCATCCACAAAGAGAAGAGTTTTTTACTTTCTTTCTTTGCATTGGATCTTTTAAATAAATAAACAGGTGATATTAATACCCACCACTTAGAAAATACAGCAAGGTTGTTTTTTTCTAATATTTTCCAGTCTTTATAAAGCACAAAAATGGTCAATATGTTCACTATGAAACTAATTACATAGTCTACTTGTGTGCTAACCACTAATGATAAAGAGAAGTTTAAAACCAACAGGAAAAACGCGGCGTATATGTATGAGTTATGCAACTCCCCATTATCTAAGTTTTTTATCTGTTCAATGTATAAACTTTGTTTTTTTTCATCTGCTTTTCTTGATGAGTCACCATTATTTATCAAGTATGATATTAATTTCTCATCATATTCACTTTTGAATCGCTCATTAAGTAAGATTGATTTTATCTTCCTTATTCTAGCTTCATCATTATTTTTGTTTAGCTCAATAGCATCTCTGATTTCATCGATTGAAGCAGACATGTCAAGTTTCAGGTATTCGTAATGATTTTCCATGTAATTCCTTGCAGTAAGTACCTTCTAAAAGGTTGATTATACGCATTAAGAATAGTCTTAAAAAGGGTTCTCGGCAGTTGGCACTAAACAACCTATATCAGATAACAGCCCTCTTTTGTCAGATGGCTGTTTTTTGCAGCAATTCCTACTCAGTCATGGGAGCGCAGCGTCACCATTAAGCCAGTATACACTCCGCTAGCGCTACGTGACTGGTTCAGGGCTGCGCCCCGAAACCCGCCAAAAGCCTGACGCGCCTGCGGCTTGTCCAACCCCGCGCCGACCGGGAAAGGCTTTCCCGCCCGTCCCGGCGTTATCAGGAGGCCGGTTTGTCAGAGAAACGGAGCAAGATGCTCACCATGTGGGTGACGGAGGACGAGCACCGGCGGCTGCTCGAGCGCTGTGACGGCAGGCAGCTGGCGGCGTGGATGCGGCAGATCTGCCTGGACGAAAAGCCGGCACGTTCCGGAAAGCTCCCCTCACTCTCGCCGGCGCTGCTGCGCCAGCTTGCCGGCATGGGCAATAACCTGAACCAGATAGCCCGCCGTGTTAACGCCGGCGGCGGCACCGGCCATGACAGGGTACAGATTGTGGCGGCGCTGATGGCCATCGATGCCGGCCTTGAGCGGCTGCGGCACGCCGTTCTTGAGAAAGGAACGGACGATGATCGTTAAATTTCATCCGCGCGGCCGCGGCGGTGGCGCCGGGCCGGTGGACTATCTGCTGGGTAAAGACCGGCAGCGTGAAGGCGCCACCGTCCTGCAGGGGAAGCCGGAAGAAGTCCGGGAGCTGATTGACGCGTCGCCTTACGTTAAGAAATACACCTCCGGCGTTCTGTCGTTTGCGGAGGCCGATCTGCCTCCCGGCCAGCGGGAAAAACTGATGGCCAGCTTCGAGCGGGTTCTGATGCCCGGACTCGATAAAGATCAGTACAGCATTCTGTGGGTGGAGCACGCGGACAAGGGGCGTCTGGAGCTGAACTTTCTGATCCCCAATACCGAGCTGCTGACCGGCAGGCGGCTCCAGCCTTACTACGACCGCGCCGACCGGCCGCGCATCGATGCCTGGCAGACTATCGTGAACGGCAGACTGGGGCTGCACGACCCGAACGCGCCGGAAAACCGCCGGGCGCTGGTCACGCCGTCCGGGCTGCCGAAAACGAAGCAGGAGGCCGCAGAAGCCATTACCCGGGGACTGCTGACCCTTGCTTCGTCCGGGGAGCTGAAAAGCCGTCAGGATGTCACTGACACTCTTGAAGGTGCAGGTTTTGAGGTGGTGCGCACCACGAAAAGCAGTATCAGCATTGCCGACCCGGACGGGGGGCGAAACATCCGACTGAAGGGAGCCATCTATGAGCAGTCTTTTAACGCTGGCGAAGGACTTAGAGCAGCAATCGAAAGCGCAGCAGCAGAGTACCGGCGAGATGCTGAAAGCCGCATTCAGCGAGCACGAGCGGTCTGTCAGAGCGGAACTGAGCGCAAGCGCGAGGAGAATCAGCGACGCCATCCTCGCCCACGAGCAGAGTATGAGCGAGGCGATGGAGAAAAACCGGCGGAGCGTACTGCGGACTGCCGGGCGGACATGGCTCACCATCCTGATGGTGTCAGCGCTGCTGATCGGCACGAGCGGGAGCATTCTGTGGTGGCAGGGGCAGCAGATAACCGACAATTACACGCATCTTCGTCAGCAGGAAGATACCCTGGCGAAAATGACCGCCCGGACGTGGGGAGTGCGCTATCAGGAGAGCAGCGACGGCCGGAGGTTTCTTATCCTGCCGCCGGGGATGCAAACCGAAGCCATCCCCTACGACGGGACGACATGGATCCGCCTGAAACAGGAGTAGCGGAAAATGACAGAGCTGGAAAAGCAGTTGCTGAGCGCATTAGAGCAGCTACAGCAGGACTACTCGCAAAGGCTGGACGAATGGGAGAGCGCCTTCGCGGAATGGCGGAGCATGTGTGGGCTTATGCAACGGGAGAACGCGGTGCTGAACGAGCGCGTGTCGGACTTGAGCACGCAGGTGCTGAGTTTAAGCGAGCAGCTGCGCCGCTTGTCCGGGAACTGAATGCCACCGAGTTCCGGCAGAGGGAGAATGAGTATCAGAAAACACTGGAGCTGGAGCACCAGCCGCAGAAAACCTACCGTGGTCCAACGCTGGGCTGACGGCCCGTGACAAACCCCAAGAAGAAGGGCTCATAAATTTCCCGCTAAATACGGTCGTGATGGAAACATCACAGCGTATACAACGGAGGGATTATGAGACTGTTTAACGTGATTGAGACGGTGCTGAACTGCCTGTACATGGCGCTGGAGATCTGGGACTGGCTGGAGAAGCACTTTCCTGTTTTTAAGGCGTTCGCGCTGATTTTAGTGTGACTTTACGCGGCATGCATCTGGCTGCATGACTATGCACCAGTGTAATATTCAGCGGCTGCGTTTCTGGTGTTTTTTCGTTATGTCTGTCGCCACTTTCTCGCGTCTGGCACCGGAAACGCAGCCAACCCCGTTTCAGCGGTGCGGGCAACGGATGTTATGGTAAATCGTGGTGAGATCGACAGAAGCCTGCGGACGGTGTAACGTTAACCCCAGAAAAAACAAAGCCCCGGAAATCATGTCATATCTTGGCGGATCGCATGATTACCAGGGCTAGGTCGAAACCTTGAAAGGATATTAGCACATGAACCGTGCCAGAAAACAGCCCGCCATAAGCGTAGGGCGCA
>NZ_CP055490.1 GCF_013705725.1 Klebsiella sp. RHBSTW-00484
GCAATGTCAGATTCTGTCGCGGCCTTGGCGCGTGCCTGGAAGCGTTCATAGCAATCCAGCCCGCAGAAATGTTCGACGTATTCCGCGCCTTCCGGGGTGAAGGCGGCATCGAGCGGAATTTCTTTGCAGCATACGCAGCAGGTGGTGCAACTGGCAGTGTTCGGGGCGTTTGCGTTCATGGTGGTACTCCTCCAGATTGGTAGCGAAGCTCAAAGCTGCCCACTCTCGGCTGGCTGGGAAGCGGTCATGATCTTCCCTTGAAGGCCCGCAGCAGCCGCGTCACAGACAGGACAAACAAGCCGGTCAGCGTGAGGGCTGCAATACCCCAGTGCTCCCCGATGAACGCGCCGGCCGTCGTGCCGGCTAGCACAATGGCGAGAATCGGCAAATGGCAGGGACAGGTGAGCACGGCCAGCGCGCCCCACAAGTAGCCGGTGATCGGTTTGTGCGTCTCAGACGGCAAGTGCTCTGGGCTGTTCATGGCAGACTCTCCGCGTGCTGTGCCGGTTCGGTTGGCATGGCGGCCAGTTGCATTTCGAGGCTGGCCAGGGCCTCGCGCCGACGCTCGACGAGTTGCCGCAACACGGCAAGCTGCGCAGACGCACCGTCACCGTCCGCAGCATCCAGCGCCCGGCACAGCCGCGCCAGTGCGTCCAGGCCGATACCCGCTTCGAAGGCAGCCCGTACAAAGCGCAGCCGTTGCAACGCGGTGTCATCGAACAAGCCGTAGCCGCCCGTGGTGTACGCGACCGGCCGTAGCAATCCGCGCAGCAGGTAGTCGCGCACGATATGCACGCTCACCCCGGCATCAAGGGCCAGCCGGGACACTGTGTAGGCGCTCATTGAACACCTCCTTTTCCTCATCCGGCGCAGCACGAAAGCTGCTTCACGTCCTTGCTGAAGGTCTGCGCCGCGAGCTTCAGCCCTTCGACCATGGTCAGGTAGGGGAACAATTGGTCGGCCAGTTCCTGCACGGTCATACGGTTGCGAATGGCGAGCACCGCCGTCTGGATCAGTTCACCCGCTTCCGGGGCCACCGCTTGCACGCCGATGAGCCGTCCGCTACCTTCCTCGATGACCAGCTTGATGAAGCCGCGTGTGTCGAAGTTGGCAAGCGCACGCGGCACGTTATCCAGTGTTAGCAGGCGACTGTCGGTCTCGATCCCGTCGTGATGTGCTTCCGCCTCGCTGTAGCCCACGGTGGCGACCTGCGGGTCGGTGAACACCACGGCCGGCATTGCGGTCAGGTCCAGGGCCGCATCGCCGCCAGTCATGTTGATCGCCGCACGAGTGCCGGCCGCTGCCGCCACATAGACGAACTGCGGCTGGTCGGTGCAGTCGCCGGCCGCGTAGATGTTCGGGCTACTGGTGCGCATGCCCTTGTCGATGACGATGGCCCCCTGCGCATTGACGGCTACCCCCGCCGCTTCCAATGCCAGGCTGCGCGTGTTCGGTGTCCGGCCGGTGGCGACCAGCAGCTTGTCGGCGCGCAATTCACCGTGCGTGGTGGTCAGCACGAATTCACCGTCCATATGGGCGACCTGGCTGGCTTGCGTGTGCTCCAGCACCTCGATGCCCTCGGCACGGAAAGCGGCTGTCACCGCCTCGCCGATGGCCGGGTCTTCACGGAAGAACAAGGTATTGCGCGCCAGGGCCGTGACCTTGCTGCCCAGCCGGGCAAAGGCTTGCGCCAGCTCCAGCGCCACCACCGACGAGCCGATTACGGCAAGGCGTTCGGGAATGGTGTCGCTCGCCAGGGCCTCGGTGGAAGTCCAGTAGGGTGACTCTTTCAAGCCCGGAATCGGCGGGACCGCCGGGCTGGCACCCGTGGCGACCAGGCAGCGGTCGAACATCACGACGCGCTCGCCACCCTCGTTCAAACTAACGATAAGGCTCTGGTCGTCCTTGAAACGCGCTTCACCGTGCAGAACGGTGATGGCTGAATTGCCGTCCAGGATGCCTTCGTACTTGGCATGACGGAGTTCTTCGACACGGGCCTGCTGCTGGGCCAGCAGCCGCTCGCGCAAGATCGTCGGCGGTGTGGGTGGCATGCCGCCGTCGAATGGGCTTTCCCGGCGCAGATGGGCGATGTGGGCGGCGCGGATCATGATCTTGGACGGCACACAACCGACGTTGACGCAGGTGCCGCCGATGGTGCCGCGCTCAATCAGCGTGACCTGCGCGCCTTGCTCGACGGCCTTCAGTGCTGCCGCCATCGCGGCTCCACCGCTACCAATGACGACGACCTGCAACGGGCGTTCGTTGCCACTGGGCTTATCAGCGGCCCCTATCCAGCCGCGCATCTTGTCGAGCAGGCCGGCGCGGTTGTCCGTCGGTGGCGCATCGGCAAGCGTTGCCTCGTAGCCCAGTCCGGCCACGGCGGTAGTCAGCGCATCCGATGACGTGCCCGCCTCAATGGCGAGTTGCGCTGTGCCCTTCGGATAGGACACCAGCGCCGATTGCACGCCGGGCACTTTCTCCAAGGCTTCCTTGACGTGAGCCGCGCACGAGTCGCAGGTCATCCCGGTGATTTTCAGGGTGGTCATGTATTTTTCCTTTTCTGTGGTGGCTACGGCTGTTGCCGTCAGCCACGTTGTTCTGGCAATTCACAGCTGTCCGGCCCGCAGCGGCGATGTGCTGGCGAGATGAAATCCCAGACCGACACCCCAACCATCAAGGCCAGGCCGACATAGAGCAGTCCACCGCTCTGCCAGCCGTAAGCCCGCATTAAAAACACCGCTGCCAGCACCAAGATCGGGCCTATCGTGCCGAGCGCCGTGCGTCGCCACTGTCGATGATTGAGCCAAGCGATAGCATTGGCGAGTAACGCGATGCCGGCGAACATCGGCAGCAGGATGCCAATGAATAGCCCCTCGTACTGGCTCAAGAAGCCCAGTCCGATGGCCGCGCCAAAGCTGGCGATGGCAGGAAAACAGGCGGCGCAGCCCATCGCGGAAACGACGCTGCCGAGCGCGCCGGTTTTGCCAGCGATGCGCGTGATGAGTCCCATGTGTCGCTCCCGAGTTCGGTTAACGGATCAGCGTTTGAGGCTGGACGGATAGCCCGCGTCCTCGGTCGCCTTGGTCAACTTCTGGACGTTGGTCTTGGCATCGTCGAAGGTGACGACGGCCTGGCGCTTGTCGAAACTTACGTCGGTCTTGCTCACGCCCTCAACCTTGGAAAGCGCGTGCTTGACAGTGATCGGGCAAGAGGCGCAGGTCATGCCAGGCACGGACAGCGTGACGGTCTGGGTGGCGGCCCACACGGGGGCAACAACGGCAGCGAGGGCGAGGGCGGCAAACAGTTTTTTCATGATGAACTCCTGTGATTAATAGAAAAATGGCATGACGTAGGGAAATCCGAGCGAGACCAGGACCAGCGCGGCCACGATCCAGAAAATGAGCTTGTAAGTAGCTCGCACTTGGGGAATCGCGCAGACCTCACCCGGTTTGCAGGCTTGCGCCGGGCGGTAGATGCGCCGCCAGGCGAAAAACAGCGCGACCAGCGCTGCGCCGATGAAGATCGGGCGATAGGGTTCCAGCACCGTCAGGTTGCCGATCCATGCCCCGCTGAACCCCAAGGCGATCAAAACCAGCGGCCCCAGGCAGCAGGCCGACGCAAGAATGGCGGCCAGCCCACCGGCGAAGAGCGCGCCGCGCCCGTTTTGTGGTTCAGACTTTTGTGGTTCAGACTTTTGTGGTTCAGACTTTTGTGGTTCAGACATACGCTTGTCCTTTCAAATTTGGTTTGGATAGCTTAAGCTTACTTCCGTAGTTATGTACGGAGTCAAGCGATATGCAAATTAATTTTGAGAATCTGACCATTGGCGTTTTTGCCAAGGCGGCCGGGGTCAATGTGGAGACCATCCGGTTCTACCAGCGCAAGGGCCTGCTGCCGGAGCCAGACAAGCCCTATGGCAGCATTCGCCGCTATGGCGAGGCGGATGTAACACGAGTGCGGTTCGTGAAATCGGCCCAGCGGCTGGGCTTTAGCCTGGACGAAATCGCCGAGCTACTGCGGCTGGAGGATGGCACCCATTGCGAGGAAGCCAGCGGCCTGGCCGAGCACA
>NZ_CP055491.1 GCF_013705725.1 Klebsiella sp. RHBSTW-00484
TGCCGGCACACCTGCCGAACTGGTGAAGGACTCAGGCACCCTCTGGAATGCCGTAGAGGCTGGCGAGAAGCGAAAGGATGCCGAATTATGCCGTTATCTGGACATAGCCATCCCCAAGGAGCTGGACGACGGCCAGAAGAAGCAGATCGTCCTCGATTACTGCCAAGAAAATTTCGTGGATTATGGAATGATTGCAGACATAGCATTTCATGATCTTGATAGTCATAACCCTCATGCTCATGTAATGCTAACTTTAAGAACTGTTAGCCCAAATGGATTTGGGAACAAACAAAGAGAATGGAATAATAGAGAAAACATTGAAGCCTGGCGAGTTAACTGGGAAATAATAGCAAATGACCGATTAAAAAAATATGGTCATAAATCTCGTATTGACTCCCGTTCATTAAAAGACCAAAAAGAAGAGGCAGAAAGAAAGGCTGTTTTTGCTAAAACTCCGAAAGAGAAAGCCAAGTGGATTTCAAAAACTATTGAACTGGACAGAACGCCAATGACCAGGATACACAGGCACCAATGGCGAAAAGGTCAAAAATTAAGAGCTATGGAGCAAAAAGAAAAAGCATTATTATTAAAAATAGCTAATGCAACATACTTACAGCAAACCAAACCACCTCAGCCAGAGGAAACTATGAAAATAGAGAAAAAGCCTCTTGCAAGGTCAATCATTGATAATTTAAAGGCATTATACAAAAAGACCCAGCATATATTTAAATCAAAACCTAATGTAAATAAAAATAAAAAAGAAGAAAAAGAAGATCCTCAAAATTTCGTTAGTAGTTATGTAATAAATGAATTTGGCGAACATATATTAAAGACAGAGTTAGAAACAAAACCTAAAACAGGCACAGGAACCGGAACCGGTGGAAATAATGGAGGCGGAAAAATGGGTTCAGGCTCTGGAATGTCTCCTATGAACCAACCACAACCAAAAATTGAAGAGCCTGAGCCGGAACCAATGCCGGAATTCGAAGATCAGCAACCTAAGAGGAAGAAGAAATTTGGAATGTAGTATATAGTGGTATATATTCCTATATAGTAGTATCACTTAATACAACTTAATATTATTTAATACTATACTATAAGATACTACATTTTTAGAGTTGTGATCCTCGCCGGTTCTATTTCCCCTTTATGTATTGCCACAGCTTCATTAACTGACTTCATAAGCATTTTAAAAAATTTACTATGCTTATTTCTTTTCCGTTTTTTCTGCACTTTCTTTTTTTTCATATATTCACCAAAAAAAATCGAATCGCCAATTTTTCTTCGAACAATACTCTTTTTTCTTTTTTTATTGTTTTTCTATCTTCGGTAATGCTTCGCACCATAGATCTGATAGTAATGCTTTGCTGCCGTATGTAAAGAACTGCCCCAACTTCGTTGGGCTGTTATCTGATATGGTTAGACGCACACTTGACAAATTTTTGAGATCGGTTAGAACTGGTACAGGATTGAAAAATCTATAAAAATAAAAACCCCACCCTCTGCGATTTTGTTTTGGCGACAGAAAACAGAGAGTAGGGCCAGATAAAAAGGACTGAAAAAATGATAATACAAGAAGAACATAACATCGATTTTTTTAAAAATCAAATGCCTAACAAGCCTTATTGTACAAATAACCTCGATATGGGATTAAGCATAAGGAACAAGGCAAAAGCCCTTGAAATGCTGTATTTACAGGCAAATCAGCCAGCCATTCAAACTTGCTTACTCTTTGATCTAGATAAGAAAAATTCATTCTATACATTTGAGCAGGTGGGCTTACCCATACCTCACTTTATTACAAAAACACCAAAAACAGGTCGTTGTCACTACGGCTATATGCTGAAAGCCGGGGTTTGTAAGACACAACAAGCAAGGTTAAAGCCGTTGAAGTATGCCGCAGCCGTTGAAATGGCTATGGCGAAAAAACTAAAAGCAGATCTGGGGTTTGCTGGATTGATTACAAAAAACCCACTCAATGATCACTGGTCGCCGTTCTGGTCAGGTGCTGACCTTTATGACCTGGATTATTTAGCTGATTTTGTGGACTTAGAAAAGCCTCAAATACAAAAGAAAAAAAGCGAGGCTTATGGTTTAGGTCGCAATGTTAATTTGTTTGAAGATCTACGGCAATATGCTTACAGAACGGTTTTAAATTTCAAAAAAATATCCACTTTCGAGAAATTCGAAAACGAACTACTATTAAAGGCACAGGGCTTAAACACTTTTTGCAATCCACAAAACCCGTTACAATACAAAGAGATAAAAGCAACAGTTAGAAGTGTAGCCCGTTGGACTTGGAAAAATTTTGATAGCCATACATTTTCACAAATCCAATCAAACAGAGCCAAAAAACCTCGAAAAACCAATGTTAAAAATGAAATGTTAGACATATTAATGAGCAAGGGGGTTTTATGATCATTAATGGTAAAAAAATAAAAGCAAAAGAAATAATGGAAATGACAGGTCGTAGTGAAAGAACTGTAAGAAAATATTTTTCTCAATCTCGTGACGATTACGAAAAAACAGCAATGGATCGTCGTCGTCAGGCTTACGAACTACGAAGCCAGGGGCTGAAATGGCAACAAGTAGCCGACAAAATGGGCTGTTCGTATCACGGAGCCGTTGCCCTGTATCGCCGTTATGTTGCCTTAGATATGCCTCAAAACAGCCTGTAACGACTTCTAAGCAGTTTTTCCCCCTAACCTAACCAAACCCTCCACCCCTGGGGGGATTTTTTCCCCTTTCCCCGTATCCGGGCTTGTGTCTGGATAGGTGAGGGACACTCTGGTACCAACAAATCAACAAACCCACCCAGCCACCAGAGGCCCTCTGGCAACCTTAAAACCTCCAGCCTACGGCTGGCAACCCTTCACAATGAAAAACCAGCCAAGATCGGCTGGTTTTTTATTGTTCACGGTTTACGATTTTCATTCTTCCACTCTTCTAAAATATTTAATCCTAATCGTGTGAATTCTTGTTTTTCTTCTTCGTCAAGTTCATTTATTTTACTTAACAACCCAAGAATTAAAGCCTTGTTAATTTCCTCTGGTTTTTTACCTAAAACCTTAGCCACTTCTGCACCCAGGATTATTTTTTGTCTCGTTTCTTCCCTTCGGTCCTGTCTTGCTTTTTTTGTCCTTAATGCTTGTAGTTTATTTTGCAAATCTGCGATCTGCTGTGCAGTAGATTTACTCATTTATCACCCCCAAAAATATTAAAAGCTTTTTGCATTCCTCTAATATTTGAATATTCAAAATGTTTAATAATACACTCAGCTAAAATTAATTTTTCCTTATCACTCAATTCATTTATTTTTTTAAAAACAAGGTTCTCATCCGTGTTAATATCTTTAATACCTTCAATTACTTTATTATCGACAAGAGAACTAATTGCTGAACCAAGATAATACTCCAATTTTTCAAAATCTTTATGCCCGTTATCAGCAAAGAATTTTTTGTTTTTTATTATTTGCCCCGTGATAACATGCCCGTGATCTATTAATATACTTTCAGATGCCTCTAATATGTATTTAAAAACACCTGCGATTTTTGCACCTTCTGCCTCTGTTATAAGTTTATTCATAAAACCTCCTAATTATTTATTTTGTTATTTATTACCTCCATTATTTACTTTAGTCAAATATATTTTAGAATAAAATAAATAATATTTAATATTGGGCGAAGCCTGGGGTTCATTACTTATTATTTTGAGGTGAAGCCGAAAAAATAATATTAGTAATGCCCACTTACACGTCGCAAGCGACGTATGGGCCCTGCGGGGCTAAAAACCAAAATTCAAAAGACAAAAAAAGTAAGGGGTAGACTATGGCGACATTTCATATCAGCTTTAAAAAATTACGAAGATCAGAAGGTAAATCTTCGGTTTATTTATCTGCATATCAAAACCGAGAAAAGACAAAAGATAATCGAACCGGGGCAACCTGGGATTATTCAAAAAAAGAGGGATTTTTCGGCTCTGCTATCCTCTCCCC
>NZ_CP055492.1 GCF_013705725.1 Klebsiella sp. RHBSTW-00484
GGGAAGGAGGGAGTGACCATCTCATTAAATAAAGCACGTTAAGCCGGTGGCAGTGGTCGCAACGGTCTGAACTTGCCTGCGCCGACCTTGGTGCTGCTGCGCCAGAGGTAATCGCCGGTCAGATTGATGTGTTCCCACCCCAGCGGTGACAGGTATTGAAACAGCGTCTCGTCTACCGGTTTGCCGTGCCCGTTCAAAGCATTGGTTGCCCGTTCCAGATAGGCCGTGTTCCAAAGCACGATGGCCGCCGTTACCAGATTGAGGCCGCTGGCCCGGTAGCGTTGTTGCTCAAAACTGCGGTCGCGGATTTCGCCCAGTCGGTTGAAGAACACCGCCCTGGCCAGCGCGTTGCGCGCCTCGCCTTTGTTGAGTCCGGCCTGCACGCGGCGGCGCAGCTCCACGCTTTGCAGCCAATCCAGTATGAACAGCGTGCGCTCAATGCGCCCCAGCTCGCGCAGTGCAACGGCCAGTCCGTTCTGACGCGGATAGCTGCCGAGCTTGCGCAACATCAGCGAGGCCGTCACCGTACCCTGCTTGATCGAAGTGGCGAACCGCAAGATTTCATCCCAATGGGCGCGTATCTGCTTGATGTTCAGCCGGTCGCTGCTAATCATCGGCTTGAGCGCGTCATAGGCGGCATCGCCCTTTGGGATGAATAGCTTGGTGTCGCCCAGGTCTCGGATACGTGGCGCGAATCGGAAGCCCAGTAGGTGCATCAGGCCGAAGACATGATCGGTAAAGCCCGCTGTGTCGGTGTAGTGCTCCTCGATCCGCAAGTCCGACTCGTGGTACAGCAGGCCATCGAGCACATAGGTTGAATCACGCACGCCGACGTTGACTACCTTGGTGCTGAAGGGCGCGTACTGGTCGGAGATATGGGTATAAAACGTCCGGCCTGGACTGCTTCCATACTTCGGGTTGATATGCCCGGTGCTCTCCGCTTTGCTGCCGGTTCTGAAATTTTGGCCATCCGACGATGACGTGGTGCCATCGCCCCAGTTTCCGGCAAAGGATTGCCGGAACTGCGCGTTGACCAGTTCGGCCAGCGCCGTTGAGTACGTTTCATCCCGGATGTGCCAGGCTTGCAGCCACGACAGCTTGGCGTAAGTCGTGCCTGGGCAGGACTCGGCCATCTTGGTTAGCCCGAGATTGATGCCATCAGCCAGGATCGTCGTCAGCAGCAAGGTTTTGTCCTTGGCCGTGTCGCCGGTCTTCAGATGCGTGAAATGCCGGGTGAAGCCTGTCCACTCATCAACTTCCATCAGCAGTTCGGTAATCTTGACGTGTGGCAGCAGCATCGCCGACTGGTCGATTAGGGCTTGTGCGGTCTCCGGCACCGCCGCGTCCAGCGGCGTGATCTTCAGGCCGGACTCGGTAATGATGGCATCCGGCAGATCATTGGCCGCCGCCATGCGGTTGACGGTGGCAAGCTGCTGTTCCAGCAATGCCAGTCGGTCGTGCAAATACTGATCGCAATCGGTGGCCACTGCCAGCGACAATTCGTTGGCCAGCTTCAGAGTAGCGAACTTCTCGGCCGGCACCAGGTACTCATCAAAGTCCTTGAACTGGCGCGAACCCTGCACCCAGACATCGCCTGATCGCAGCGCGTTCTTTAGCTCTGACAGGGCGCACAGCTCGTAGTAGCGCCGGTCAATGCCATCGTCCGTGAGCACCAGTTTCGCCCAGCGTGGCTTGATGAATGCGGTCGGCGCGTCGGCGGGCACCTTGCGGGCGTTGTCGCTGTTCATGCCGCGAAGCACCTCGATGGCATCGAGTACGCCCTTGGCGGCTGGTGCCGCCCGTAACTTAAGTACGTCCAGGAACTGCGGCGCGTAGCGGCGCAACGTGGCGTAGCTTTCACCGATGCGATGCAGAAAGTCGAAGCTCTCCGGCTGCGCGAGCTTTTGCGCCTCCGTGACGCTGGCGGCGAAGGTATCCCACGGCATTACGGCCTCGATGGCGGCGAACGGATCGCCGCCGCTCTGTTTGGCTTCCAGCAAGGCTTGGCCGATGCGGCCATACATCCGCACCTTGTCATTGATCGCCTTGCCGGAAGCCTGAAACTGCTGCTGATGCTTGTTCTTGGCGGCGTTGAATAGTTTGCCAATGATGCGGTCGTGCAGGTCGATGATTTCGTCGGTGACGGTGGCCATGCCTTCAATGGCCAGCGAAACCAGAGTGGCATAGCGTCGTTGCATCTCGAACTTTGCCAGATCGGCAGGCGTCATCTGCCCACCCTCACGGGCGATCTTGAGCAGGCGGTTCTGGTGAACTTGTCGCTCGATGCCTGCGGGAAGGTCAAGCGCCTGCCAAGCCTTGAGGCGCTCGATGTGTTCAAGCATATGCCGAGAGTTCGGCTTGACGGGCGACTGGCGCAGCCATGCCAGCCACGTCAATTTGCTGCCGTCCTTGCGCTTGAGAAGTTCGTCCAGGCGCTGACGGTGGAGCGATAACAAAGAATCGGTCAACGCCGCGTAAATACGCCGGTTGGCACGGGTGATGGCCTCGGCGCTCGCGCGCTCGATGGCATTCATGGCGGGCAGGATGATGCTCTGCCGCCGCAGGTTTTCGACAAGGGTGCTGGCCAGCACAATCCCTTTATCGGTCTGCAAGGCCAGCTCGGTCAATGTATGCACGGCTTGCCGGTAGTGACTCATGGTGAAGGGCTTGAACCCGAACACCGTTTGCAGCTCGACCAAGTGCTCCCGCCGCGTCTGCTCGCGCTGGCCGTAATCGTTCCAACTTTCCACCGGCACCTTGAGTTGTGCGGCCACCATGCGCAACAGGGGCGGAAACGGAGGCTCATCGATGCCCAAGAAGATGCCAGGGAATCGCAAGTAGCAAAGCTGCACGGCGAAGCCCAATCGATTCGCAGCGCCGCGACGCTGGCGGATCACCGATAGGTCGGTTTCGTTGAACGTGTAGTGCCGTATCAGTTCGTCTTTGGCATCTGGTAGTGCCAGCAGGCTTTCGCGCTCGGTGGCGGACAGGATTGAGCGGCGCGGCATGATCAGTCTTCCCGCAGGTACTGGTACAAGGTTTCGCGACTGATGCCGAAGTCACGGGCCACCAAGGTTTTTTGATCGCCTGCCGCGACTCGCTGTTTCAACTTGGCAATTTGTTCGCTGTTCAGCGATTTCTTTCGTCCCCGGTAGGCACCGCGCTGCTTGGCCAGCACGATTCCCTCGCGCTGGCGTTCGCGGATCAGTGCGCGCTCGAACTCCGCAAAAGCCCCCATGACCGACAGCATCAAATTGGCCATCGGTGAGTCATCGCCGGTGAACGCCAGCCCTTCTTTGACAAACTCCATCCGCACGCCCCGTTGTGTCAGCTCCTGAACGATGCGGCGCAGGTCATCGAGATTGCGTGCCAACCTGTCCATGCTGTGCACCACCACGGTGTCGCCCTCGCGCACAAAGGCCAGCAGCCTTTCAAGTTCGGGACGTTGCGTGTCCTTGCCGGAAGCCTTATCGGTGAATACCTTACCGACTTCGATTTGCTCCAGTTGCCGATCAGGGTTCTGGTCGAAGCTGCTGACGCGGATATAGCCAATGCGTTGACCTTGCAAGGTGCCTCCAAAGGTAAAAGTGTCAGGATGAAATCCATTACCCTTGGCGGCTTGTGTCAATAAATACAAACTACAACTCTATTCTGACGTGCTTTGCGCCAAGCATCTGACATCAGGTTAGGGTAT
>NZ_CP055493.1 GCF_013705725.1 Klebsiella sp. RHBSTW-00484
TGGGGTCGGTTCCGGCTGAGGGCGAAATGACACCCTAAGCTTTCGGTTCCTTGGGCCAAAGATATTCGCCAGTCAGTAGAATGTGCGCCCAGCCCAATGGGGATATGTGGGGAAGAAATTCAGGGGGAACATCCAACCCTTCGTTCCGCCGCTCCGTGACGGCATGACCAAGATGGACGGTATTCCAGTAAATGATCACCGCAGTCAATAAATTGAGCCCAGCGATTCGGTAGTGCTGCCCCTCTGTCGTGCGATCGCGAATTTCCCCCTGCCTCCCGATACGGAGCGCATTTTTGAGCGCATGGTGGGCCTCTCCCTTGTTAAGACCGATCTGAGCACGCCGCTGCATGTCCGTATCCAGGATCCACTCAATAATGAAAAGGGTCCGTTCAATACGACCAACTTCACGAAGCGCAACTGCAAGGTTGTTTTGTCGTGGGTAAGAAGCGAGCTTGCGCAGGAGTTGGCTGGGCCTGATTTTGCCAGCGGTCATCGTCGCGGCACAACGGAAAATATCAGGCCAGTTCGCAACGATAAGATCCTCCCGGGCTTTTCCACCTACCAACTTGCGTAACTCCCTGGGGGTCGTATCGGGATTAAATACGTACAACCGCTTCGATGGCAGATCCCTGATTCGCAGAACGAGATTGTAGCCGAGCAGGCTACTGGCTCCGAACAAATGGTCGGTGAATCCTGCTGTATCGGCATACTGTTCGCGAACATGGCGACCGACCTCGTTCATCAGTAGTCCATCGAGAATATACGGTGCCTCGCTCACGGTCGCCGGGATCGACTGACAAGCGAATGGCGCGAACTGGTCGCTTACGTGAGTATACGCTTTGAGGCCGGGAACAGAACCATATTTGGCATTGACCATGTTCATGACTTCGCCATGCCGCGCTGTCGGGAAAAACTGACCATCGCTCGATGCTGACGTGCCCATCCCCCAGACGCGTGACATCGGCAGTTTACCCTGCGCGGCCACCACAATTGCCAATGCCTGGTTCATGGCTTCGCTTTCAACATGCCAGCGGGCAAGGCGTGAGAGCTGCCAGTAATCATGCGTGTTTGTAGCTTCCGCCATCTTACGCAGGCCCAGATTGAGCCCTTCAGCGAGCAGGACGTTGAGCAGACCGATCCGGTCGCGACATGGAGCCCCGGTTCTCAGATGGGTAAACGCATCTGTGAAACCAAGGGCTGCATCAACTTCAAGCAGCATGTCGGTAATCCGAACGGACGGCATTCGGCGATACAGATCCAGTATGAGTGCCTCGGCACCATCCGGCACGTCTGCTGTCAACCTGTCGATCCGCAACGTTCCATCTTCTATGCTACCGTGCGGAATAGTGCCGTTACGGGCAGCCCGGGCCAGCCGCTTAAGAGCGATCGTGAGTCGCGCCTTTCTGTCTGCCAGCCAATCCTGTGGGTTGGAAGGCACGGCCAGTTTTGCATTTTCCTGCGCCGCGATCATCGGCACCAGTACCTGCTTGAGGTCACCATAGCGGCGCGAATGAGCGAGCCAGACATCTCCGGAACGAAAAGCATCCCGGAGGTGAAAGAGTACCGCCACTTCCCAAAGACGGGTATCTCCTTTTTCCTGAGCTCGTAAATGACGGTTCCATTTGGAGCTGGGCCGCAGGAAACGCCTTTCTGGCGATGCAACACCTTTCATCTCTCCGATCGACAAAGCTGCTGCTACCAATGGTCCGGCGACCGGCGCGGCTTCGAGCTTCAGACAGCGCAACATGCGGGGCGCATAACGACGAAAGCGATGGTATCCCTGCCCGACATATGCAAGAGGCTCATCGGCTAGCGTGTTGCTGAGTTGAGTCCCTGTCGCTACCAGTTGAGCGAGCCGGTCCCATGCAACCGAACTGGCGACAGCCATCTCCAGCGGGGTTCCGTCACTGCGGGCCTCAAGCAACGAAGCTCCCAGCGCGGTGAAGGTACGGATCGTATCCGTGAGTGTGGCTTTAGAGCCGGAAATTGTTTCGTCATGCTGGCGCTTCGCTTCCCGCCAGGTTTTTCCTACGATCCTGTCATGGGTTTCGACTATGGCATCAGCAATCGCCGCTTCCCACTCCACAACACAGACGGCAAGGATCGCCCAGCGGCGGTCCGAAGTGATGTCACGCAAACCGTCGGTGAAGTAGCGTTCACCCTGCCGACGCAGCCGGGCAATGCGATGGGCAGGTATGCTGGCCAAAGCACTATGATTGATATTCAGGGTACGCAGAAATTCGAGCCTGTCGAGCAAACGGTTAGCAGCAGCCGAGTTGTTACCAACCTCGAAGTTGCGAAGCCAGATGAAACGACTGATATTGCCGGCGAGCATTTCACTCAGAAGTTTGTCCAGGTGATCGCGAACATCCGCTGTTAAATTTTCCGCAATCCGCGTTTCAATCCGCCGCTCAGCGGCGACCAGAGCATCCGCGCACAAGCGCTCGATTGTCGATACTGCGGGCAGAATGGTGGAAGTTTCCCGACACCGCACAATAAAACGATGAGCAAGATCCTCGTTTGATCTGGCATCTTCGGCCTGGCCGAAAGTCCACTCCCGCAGATCACGGGCACCACGGCCCGTGAAGGTCTTGTAGCCGTAAATTTCGCGCAGCGTGTCCATGTGCTGCTGACGGGTTTGGCGCCGTGTGGCATAAGTGAGAAGCG
>NZ_CP055494.1 GCF_013705725.1 Klebsiella sp. RHBSTW-00484
CAAACGCGGCGGACAGATTGAATCCCTTGATGTGCGTCAGGGAGCCAGTATCTCTCAGGGGCAAGCGCTCGCCCGGCTCAACGCCCGGGAAGCGCAGCAACGCGTCAACGAACGGCAGACCGCAGCAACCCTCGCTCAGCGGCAGTTCGACCGCTTCCAGACGCTGGCCGGGTCGCCAGGCCATTTCAAAAGCGGAAATGGATATCCAGCGGGCCAACCGTGATTCCGCCAACGCTGCGCTAAAAATCGCCCGCGAAGAGCTAAGTCAAATGACGCTCACCGCGCCGTTTAGCGGTATTGCCGCCAGCGTCCCGATCCGTAATCACCAGGTTGTCGCCGCCGGACAGCCGATCGTCACCCTGACGCGAACCGATCTGCTCGACGTGGTGTTCAGCATTCCGGAGAATCTTTTTACGACTATTGATATCCGCAATGCGCAGTATCGTCCGGTGGTGAAAATCAACTCTATGCCGGACCGTCAGTTCACCGCCGAATATAAAGAACATACCGGTAGCAGCGACAGCAACACTCTGACCTGGCAGATCATTTTAACCATGCCGCGCCCGGCCGATTTTCCGTCAGTGGGCGGCGTGAGTGGGACCGTGACGGTCAATCTGGCAAACCTGCCCGCCAGCGCGGGCGATAAAGCCGTCGTGGTGCCGGTTGAAGCGGTATTTAATCCGGATAATCGCCAGCGCAATGAGCCCCACGTCTGGGTAGTTAAAGGCGAAGGCGAACAGCTACAGCTTGAGGACAGAAAAGTTGGCGTCGGCCAGGTCACCTCTCAGGGAGTGGTCATTACCGAAGGGCTTAGCGTCGGCGAGCGCGTCGTGGCGGCAGGCGTCAGTGAACTGCATGCGCAGCAACCGGTTCGAATCTGGACGCGTGAACGAGGTTTGTAATGGATATCTCTCGTCAGTTTATTAACAACCCGATTCGCGTCTGGCTGACTATTTTACTGCTGGGCATCGGGGGTATTTTCGCCCTGCTGAATATCGGTCGCCTGGAAGACCCGGCGTTTACCATCAAGACCGCCGTGGTCATCACCCACTATCCGGGAGCCTCGGCGCAGCAGGTTGAGGAAGAAGTCACCCTGCCGCTGGAGAACGCGCTGCAACAGCTGCCCTATCTGGACAACGTCAGCTCAATTTCCTCCAATGGTCTGTCGCAAATCACCGTCAATATCGCCTCGAATTATCACTCCAGCGAGCTGCCGCAAATCTGGGATGAGCTGCGCCGTCGGGTAGGAGACGCCGCCCGGATGTTCCCGCCCGGCGTGGCCTCCCCCTTTGTGAACGACGATTTTGGCGATGTCTTTGGCTTCTTCTTTGCTATCTCCGGCGAGAGCTTTACCAACCCTGAGCTGGTCCGCTACGCCGAGCAGCTCAGGCGCGAACTGGTGCTGGTTCCCGGCGTTGGCAAAGTCGCTATCGGCGGTGCGATCCCACAACAAATCAATATCGATATCTCGCTGGCAAAAATGACCGCCCGCGGTATCACGCTCAACCAACTGGCGGCAATCCTCAGTCGCTTGAACGTAGTGTCTAACGCCGGTGAGATTAAATCCGGCAGCGAGTCAATTCGCCTGCATCCAACGGGGGAGTTTGAAAATCTCGACGAGCTGGGCGATTTGTTAATCAGCCCGCACGGCTCAGGTTCAGCGACGCGATTGCGCGATATTGCCACGCTATCGCGCGGACTCAGCGAATCTCCTTCCAGCATTTATCACGCTAATGGCCGCCAGGCGGTCACTATGGGGGTGTCGTTTATTCCCGGCGTCAACGTCATTGACGTTGGTCGCGCGCTGGAAAGCAAACTGGATCAGATGTCGGCGGAAAAACCGGCAGGGATCAAAATTGACCTGTTCTACGACCAGGCTGCA
>NZ_CP055495.1 GCF_013705725.1 Klebsiella sp. RHBSTW-00484
AGTTATTATGTTTGGTCTGGGTTTTGCTACTATTCTGACGCTGCTGGTTCTGCCAGTGATTTACGCCTGTTTCCATAATAAGAGCCTATCCCAGTAGGCGTATATTGTTGCAGCCAGTTTGGGCACGGACAGCGCGCAACAACCGAAGCGTACACGCAGTACGTGAGGCTTGTGAGCACTGCCCAGGACCAAAATGGCAAATAAAATAGCCTAATGGGATAGGCTCTAAGGATATGAAGCCACAATAATGAACAGTACCGGATTAAATATTATTAAAACGCTGGGATGCATGACGGCGGTGACCTTCTTCACCATTTATAACACCCGGGATCACTATGATTACGACTATCACTGGATCCTCGGTTTTCTGACGTTTATTTCGACCATAGCCACGCCGCTGTTTTTTGTGGTGGCGGGCTATCTGGATTCGCAGTCACGGCACGATGCGCAGTGGCAAATGGGTAAAATCAAAAGCGTAGTTATCGTCTTCCTGTTCTGGATGACAGTGTACTATCTCTGGGAACCCTACCAGCGCGGTTATCTTATCCAGCCGTGGTTTGTTTTTGCCTTTATTGTGATTTACACCTTTCATCCGCTTATCGAGTGGCTCAGCCAGCGACGCAAGCTATTTTTCGGCGTGGTATTTGCGCTGCTGTTGCTCTCATATGGCTACGATCTGCTGTCCGCGCTGTATCCTGATGTTCATGCGCTGAGCCTGGCCCCGCAGTACCGTTTGTGGACCTGGCTGCTGTTTTACCTGACCGGCCAGCTGTTCAGCGATCCGCTGGTCGCCAGTTGGCTGACCCGCGAGAGAGTGGTGAAAGGCGCGATGATCGCCATTCCGTTTATTTATCTCTTCACCTGGTTTTACGAGCGCCATTTCTTCTTCGCCCTGTTTAAGGCTGACAGAAATGCGTTCATTCTTACCGGATCACAAATTTATATTTTGGTGGTGGCGCTGGTGATTGCCGCCAACGGCGTGCGGTTTCGTAAAAACAGCGAGTTTAAAGAGACCATTCTGGCGACTATCAGCAAAACGATGACCGGCGTCTATATTCTTCACTACTCCGTTTTTCATCTGCTGACCGCGCTTATCCCAATTAGCTCGCTGGGAACCAAGTTAATGCTGATTGTCCTGACGTTCATCGCCTCGGTGTTAATTTCAATGCTAGCGCTGTCCAATTCGCTGGTGAAAAAGGTGATTACGATTTGATGCCCTCTTAAAAACCGTAGCGCAGCCACGCAAACAGCACGTTGCCGTTATTGTAGGTGCCGGGAATATAGGTGAACTGCACGCTCAGGCGGCGATAGCTGGCGGAAAAGAGCGGCAAAATAATCGGTAGCGGTACGTAGTTGGCGAAGTCTTCTCGGGCGGTGATCCCGGCGGTCACCCCAAGCCCCAGGCGAAAATCGCGACTACTGTCCAGATACCAGCCCTTCTCCCAGCCGTAGCCGATAATCGGCTGCCACTCGTTGTGCGAATCCTTAAACATCATCGCGTAGAGTGAGCTCCAGTTACCTTCTTCGTTATATCTTGAGACACCAAATCCCCCGCCCCACGGCATCTCATTGTAGTTATCGGTTTTCTCTTTATCGTACATAAAGCGGTTGTGCCAGCTGAGAAATGGCAGATACAGGTCGTAGTTTTGCGGCTGATTCCAGGTTTGCGAGACATCGTCTTTTAGCCAGTTCCACCAGCCGCTGACGCGTTGTTCGCCATAAACCTTTGTTTCCGCCTGTACCGCAAAGGCGAAAATAAACAGAGTTCCCCACACTATCCGCAGACAACGTCGCATTGTTTTATCCTTAAA
>NZ_CP055496.1 GCF_013705725.1 Klebsiella sp. RHBSTW-00484
CCGTCCGCCGCGCGATCCTAAGCTGCATGCGATGGACGGCTTTGCCATCTGGCGGGTAATTTTTGTCGGTTCGATGATCGCCGTGAGCGCCTTTGTGCTGGAGGCCTGGCTACAGCCGCGAGGCTACTCACCTGAGTTTATCCGCACCGTACTGTTGCAGACGCTGGTCACCGCACAGTGGTTTTATATGCTCAACTGCCGGGTGGCGGATGGTTTCTCACTGAGCAAAGGGCTGCTGGCGAACCGGGGTATCTGGATTGTCAGCGGCGTGTTGCTGGTGCTGCAACTGCTGATTATCTACGCGCCGTTTATGCAGATGCTGTTCGGTACCGAAGCGCTGCCGTTCCGCTACTGGGTGATCACCTTTATTATCGGTTTTGTGATGTTCCTGATTGTGGAAATTGAGAAGCCGCTGACGCGCAAGTGGCGCACGGCCTGAGTCATTCCCGGAGGCGGTGCTGCGCACCTGTCCGGGCTACCAGACAGCCGCATAATCGGTAGCCCGGACAGACGCAGCGCGCCGCCACCGTGGAAAACCAAAAAACAAAAGCCGACGCATAACGCGTCGGCTTTTCCGTTTCAGACAAAGAACACGATCTTAATCGATCAATCTTTGAGTTTAACCGGGTTATTACGATAGGCCGCCAGCTTCGCGCGCATCCAGCTGCTGCTGTTGTTATTGACCGCGCTCACCACGCCAGTGGTGGCACCGCCGCCGACCTGCACATGGAAAATACCGCGTGACGGGAAATCCACATATTTTGGTTCAGTGAAATCCCACTCATGACGCTTGAAGGGGTCGGTTCCGGCTGAGGGCGAAATGACACCCTAAGCGTTAGCTCTGTGTCGTTGCACGATGTCAGCGACGGTATTCTTGCTGATACCGAGCTCGCGTGCGATCCAGCGATAGCTGCGTCCCTCGGCCCTCATCGCAACCACCTTAGGCAAAAGTCGGTCTGATTTTGGTCGCACTCCGGCCTGACGACCAAGCCTCTTACCACGTGCCTTCGCAACAGCAAGGCCTGACTTGACCCGCTCGCTGATGAGATCCCGCTCAAACTCCGCAATGCCGGAAAGAAACGTCGCCAGCATTCGTCCATACGGCGACGAAAGATCGAACGCCATTCCATTCATGGCTATCACGGAAACCTTCCAGTTCTCCAGTTCACGTAGCGTATTGAGCAGATCGAGCGTCGAGCGCCCCCACCGGGAAAGCTCAGTGACCAGGATTGCATCAATTTGTCTGGACTGGGCAAGCGCCAGGACTTTCTTTCGCTCGGCCCGGTCGAGTTTAGTTCCTGAACCTGTTTCCTTAAATATTCCCACCACGTCGTAGCCGGCACGGCCGGCGAAGGCTCGCAGATCAAATTCCTGGCGTTCACAAGACTGATCCGCTGTTGAAACCCGGCAGTAAATGGCGGCACGATGTCCCAATTGAACCCTCCTGGATTTTTGTATCGGAACGCCCTGATTTATATGGGCTGGCTGTTGTCCAAAACAGACTATACTTCAAAAGGGACGAATTTGTATGTCACGACGCCATATTTTCACCGAACGGCAGCGAGCAGCGCTGTTCGATCTGCCCACGGACGAACTGTCGCTACTGAAGTTCTACACGCTGGGCGATGATGACCTGGAAAACATTAGGCAGCGCCGCAGACCGGAAAACAGGATTGGCTTTGCCCTGCAACTTTGTGCCTTACGATATCCGGGCCGTGCACTGGCTCCTGGTGAGATGATCCCGCGTGAAGTCCTTTCCTTCGTCGGTGCTCAGCTTGGAGTTCCGGCTGATG
>NZ_CP055497.1 GCF_013705725.1 Klebsiella sp. RHBSTW-00484
CTTACAGCAGTACGGTGAAAATGCGCTACCGCAAAAAGCGGGTAAACCGGCATGGCTGCGTTTTCTGGCGCATTTTAATGATGTGCTGATTTACGTCTTGCTGGCGGCGGCGCTATTGACGGCGGTGATGGGCCACTGGGTCGATACTCTGGTGATCCTCGGCGTGGCGGTGATCAACGCCCTGATTGGTCATATTCAGGAGAGTAACGCCGAAAAATCGCTCCAGAGCATTCGCAATATGCTCTCCAGCGAAGCGGTGGTGGTTCGTCAGGGGAATCATGAAACCATTCCGACCACGGCGCTGGTTCCCGGCGATATCGTGGTGATCCGCGCCGGCGACCGCATTCCAGCAGACCTGCGGGTTATCGAAGCGCATAACCTGCGGGTGGAAGAGGCGATTCTGACCGGTGAATCAACGGTGGTGGAGAAAAGTACCGAAGCGCTTAGCGGCGAACTGCCGTTGGGTGACCGGACGAACCTGTTGTTCTCAGGCACCACGGTAAGCTCCGGCGGTGGCAAAGGCCTGGTGGTGGCAACCGGTGGCGATACCGAGCTGGGCCACATTAACCAGATGATGGCGGATATCGAGAAACACCGTACTCCGCTGTTGGTGCAGATGGATAAGCTCGGCAAAGCCATCTTTATCATCATTCTGGTGATGATGGCTGCGCTATTCGTCTTTAGCCTGCTGTTCCGCGATATGCCGGTTTCTGAACTGATGCTGTCGCTGATTAGCCTGGCGGTGGCGTCGGTACCGGAAGGGCTGCCGGCGATTATCTCGATTATCCTCTCGCTTGGCGTGCAAACCATGGCCCGGCAGAAGGCGATTATCCGCAAGCTGCCGACGGTCGAAACGCTAGGGGCGATGACGGTTATTTGCTCGGATAAAACCGGGACGCTGACCATGAACGAGATGACGGTTAAGGCCGTTATCACCGCCGATAAAGTCTATCGGGTGGAAGGGGACAGCTACGAGCCGGTGGGGAATATTCACCCGATCGATGAGCCGGACCCGATAACCGTCGCGCCGGGCACGCTGCTGGAGCGCTATCTGCGCACCATCGACCTGTGTAACGACAGCCAGCTAATCAAAGATGAAAGCGGGTTGTGGAAAATCACTGGCGGCCCTACGGAAGGGGCGCTGAAGGTGCTGGCGGCGAAAGTGACGCTTTCGCCGGCGAGCACCGAACTGCGCAGTAAGATCCCCTTTGATTCGCAATACAAATATATGTCAACGCTGTACCGCATCGGCAATGAGGAGACGATTTTAATTACCGGTGCGCCAGATGTGCTGTTCCGCCTGTGTCAGCATCAGCAAACCGACCATGGGCTGGAGCCGCTGGACCAGCCGTATTGGGAAGCGAAAATTGAAGAGTACGCGCGGGAAGGGCTGCGCATGGTGGCGGCAGCGTGGAAACCGGCGGCTGACGGGCAAACCGAACTCACCCATCAGGATTTGCAGCATGGCGTCATTCTGTTAGGGATCGCCGGGATGATGGACCCGCCGCGACCAGAGGCCATTACCGCTATCGGCGACTGCCTGCAGGCGGGGATCCGCGTGAAGATGATCACCGGGGACCACCCGCAAACGGCGATGAGTATCGGCAAGATGCTGGGGATCGGCAACGCCGGGAACGCCATTACCGGGCGCGAGCTGGAGGTGATGGACGATACCCAACTGAGTGAAGCGGCGCAGAAATTCGATATTTTTGCCCGTACCAGTCCGGAAGATAAGTTCCGTCTGGTTCAGGCGCTGCAAAGCAGGAAAGAGGTGGTCGGGATGACCGGT
>NZ_CP055498.1 GCF_013705725.1 Klebsiella sp. RHBSTW-00484
GTCGACGCTGCTCACGGCGATTAATTATGTGATTCGCCGCTCGGCGCTGCCGCTGCTGGGGGCGACGGTGATTGCTATTCTCGCCTTTGCGCCGATTGGCCTGTCGCAGGACTCCACCGGAGAATACTGCAAATCACTGTTCCAGGTGCTGCTGATTTCACTCATGCTGAGCTGGTTCTCAGCGTTAACCATCACGCCAGTACTGATTAAATGGTGGCTGTTCAAAGGGCAACAGCCGCCTGCTGAAACCTCGGATACCGACCCCTACAGCGGGCGCTTTTATCGCATTTATCAGCAGATTCTGCACACCCTACTGATGCGCAAAGCGATCACCCTGACCGTCATGGCGGCGCTGCTGGCAGCTTCAATATGGGGATTCGGCTCGGTGCGGCAGAACTTTTTCCCCTCATCGAACACGCCTATCTTCTTTGTTGACCTCTGGCTTCCCTATGGCACTGATATTGCGACAACCGAAAAGATGGCCAGCGATATTGAAACCTCGATTAACGGCCAGCCGGGCGTTGTCACCACCATCGCCACCGTTGGTCAGGGCAGTATGCGTTTTATCCTCACCTACAGCGGGCAACGGCAATACAGCAACTACGCGCAGATCATGGTACGCATGGACGACCAGCGCAGTATTAACGCTCTGACGCAGCATGTTGACAGCTATATTGCGCGCAACTATCCGCAGGTTAATGCCAGCAGCAAACGCGTGATGTTCGGCCCTTCCGGCGATAGCGCCATTGAAGTGCGCATCAAAGGCCCGGATCCCGACCGCCTGCGCCTGCTCGCCAGCCAGGTGGGCGATATTCTCTCCGCAGACCCGGCCACCGACGGCGTGCGCAACGACTGGCAGAACCGCAGCAAGGTTATCCGCCCACAATATTCCGCCAGCTTAGGCCGCGAACTGGGAGTAGATAAACAGGATATCGATAACGCGCTGGAGATGAATTTCTCTGGTAGCCGTGCGGGACTCTATCGCGAAGGGGCTGACCTGCTGCCGGTGGTGGTTCGCCCACCAGCCGCCGAGCGCCAGGATGCTAACCACCTGAATAATGTGCTGGTCTGGAGCCAAAACCGCCAGCAGTATATCCCGCTCAGTAACGTGGTCAGCGGCTTTAATCTCGAGTGGGAAGATCCTTTGATCCTGCGCCGCGACCGCAGCCGCGTACTGACCGTGCAGACCGACCCCGATCCGCTGAGCAATCAAACCTCAGGCGATATTCTGGCGCGCGTGAAGCCGCAAATCGATGCCCTCGCCCTACCGCACGGCTACAGTATTGAGTGGGGCGGCGACGCGGAGAATTCCCGCGAAGCGCAGCAGGGGTTGTTCACCACCCTGCCGCTGGGTTACCTGGTGATGTTTGTTATCACTGTGCTGATGTTCAGCTCGCTGAAAAACGCGATCGCTATCTGGCTGACGGTGCCGCTGGCGCTGATTGGCGTAACGCCAGGCTTTTTGATTACCGGTATTCCTTTTGGCTTTATGGCATTGATAGGCTTGCTTAGCCTGAGCGGGATGTTGATTCGTAACGGCATCGTGCTGGTTGAGGAAATTGAGCAGCAG
>NZ_CP055499.1 GCF_013705725.1 Klebsiella sp. RHBSTW-00484
AGTACTATGCTGAGGACAGGCTTTCATTCGGAGAACCATCATGGAAAACATTGCGCTTATTGGTATCGATCTGGGTAAGAACTCTTTCCATATTCATTGTCAGGATCATCGTGGGAAGGCCGTTTACCGTAAAAAATTCACCCGACCAAAGCTAATCGAATTTCTGGCGACATGCCCAGCAACAACCATCGCGATGGAAGCCTGTGGCGGTTCTCACTTTATGGCACGCAAGCTGGCAGAGTTAGGGCATTTTCCAAAGCTGATATCACCGCAATTTGTCCGCCCATTCGTTAAAAGCAACAAAAATGACTTCGTTGATGCTGAAGCTATCTGTGAAGCAGCATCACGTCCATCTATGCGTTTCGTGCAGCCCAGAACCGAATCTCAGCAGGCAATGCGAGCTCTGCATCGTGTCCGTGAATCCCTGGTTCAGGATAAGGTGAAAACAACTAATCAGATGCATGCTTTTCTGCTGGAATTTGGTATCAGCGTTCCGCGAGGTGCTGCCGTTATTAGTCGACTGAGTACCCTTCTTGAGGACAGTAGTTTGCCTCTTTATCTCAGCCAGTTACTGCTGAAATTACAACAGCATTATCACTATCTTGTTGAGCAGATTAAAGATCTGGAATCTCAGTTGAAACGAAAGTTGGACGAAGATGAGGTTGGACAGCGCTTGCTGAGTATTCCCTGCGTTGGAACGCTGACTGCCAGTACTATTTCAACTGAGATTGGCGACGGGAAGCAGTACGCCAGCAGCCGTGACTTTGCGGCGGCAACAGGGCTGGTACCCCGACAGTACAGCACGGGAGGTCGGACGACATTGTTAGGGATTAGCAAGCGGGGCAACAAAAAGATCCGAACTTTGTTGGTTCAGTGTGCCAGGGTATTCATACAAAAACTGGAACACCAGTCTGGCAAGTTGGCCGACTGGGTCAGGGAGTTGTTGTGTCGGAAAAGCAACTTTGTCGTCACCTGTGCTCTGGCAAACAAGCTGGCCAGAATAGCCTGGGCACTGACGGCGCGACAGCAAACTTACGAAGCATAAAGGCAGAAATACACCAGTTTAAACAATCATTCATCTGGTTTTGCGAATACTGATATTGATGATAC
>NZ_CP055500.1 GCF_013705725.1 Klebsiella sp. RHBSTW-00484
CGCGCCGTCGCTTCAGCGCTGCTGATGCCATCGGGAGTGCTGTTGGTGCTGGTCAGGGTTTCATCCACGGAGAGCTGATAAAACGGGCCGCCCGGTTTTTCTGTATTCATAGTTATCTCCTCACTCCTGTAACGGAAATCAGGACAGCCTCAGGCTGCCCTTAGCGCACCACAAAAACCGGCACATGGGCATAACGCACGATACTTGCCGCCTCTGAACCCAACAGATGGGTTTGAATATTGGGATTGCGTGAGCCAATGATCACCACATCCGCCTTCAGTTCATCTGCCAGTTTCGTCACTTCATCGCGGACGTTGCCGCTGCGAATATGAATCTGGACATCGCTTTCCTTCAGAGAGAGTTTATTGATGAGTTCAGCGAGTTTTTCTTTTGAATTATTAACCAGATAGTCTTCCATTTTTCGCGCATCGGAAATAAATCCGCGCGTCAGTGCAGGAGAAAATGTCGGGATGACGTTGAGTAAATGAATCTGCCCGGAGGAGCTTTGCGCGAGGAATTGAGCATGGGACAAAGCCTTGTCCGCAAGGCCGGTTTCAAACACATCAACCGGGACGAGGATATTTTTATACATAGAGACAATCCTTTTATTACCTATAAAAAAAGGTGGTGAAAACAGCGCAGACAATGGCGCTGAGGAAGAAATCTCGATTCGAAGTATGATGGGTATAATTAAACGTAGCACACGGCGATTAACATTATTAAGATGCCAATTAATATATTGAAAAATATCACAGACTCAGTCGACCTCAGACAATTCAACTGAAAACCCAGCAAAATCGTCAACATTACCGCAAATTTTACTCTTTTTAACATTTCCTTTTTTCAACGACTATGCTCATTATCAGAGGCCTGCGCGCCTCTAAAAACCATTCAACAATTATGTAGATAAGAATCTACTTAG
>NZ_CP055501.1 GCF_013705725.1 Klebsiella sp. RHBSTW-00484
ATGCACCTATCAGCCTAGGGAGTATCTATGTTCGGTAAAACGCCAAGTCTGCAAATTCTCACCTTAAAACTCTGCATTATTCGGTAAAACCCTAATTTTGCCGAAAAAAAGCCGCCCCGAAGGACGGCTATAAACCTTTCAGTTTTGCCCGTTCAGGCTTTCACCTTCACAGACTCCGGCACCATTAAAGGAACCAGTTGATCAACTGCAATACAGCCGCAATTAAGGTCAGAATAGCGATAATCAGCTCAATCATTCCCCGCACCTCCATCTCTGTGGCGCGTAGGTTACTAGGCAATCCCCTTTCCTCTAATCCGCCCATCCGGTTATGCCATTCACTTAACCAAAAGAAGAATTTCACCTCGCTGTATGCCGGATGCCCGCGAAGCATCACAGGCTACAGAGCAGATAACCCGCCTTGAGCGGGTTTTCTGCTTTATGAGGCCGCCGCCAAGCGGTTTTTTTACGCCTCGTCAGGGCATTCGGTAAAACACCTATTCTCCTGAATCCCACTGGCCCCGCGCCGCTGCCGTGTGGAAATCCGCCCACCTTGCCGGGCGCCGCTGCCGTGTGGGAATCCGCCCACCTTGCCGGGCGCCGCTGCCGTGTGGGAATCCGCCCACCTTGCCGGGCGCCGCTGCCGTGTGGGAATCCGCCCACCTTGCCGGGCGCCGCTGCCGTGTGGGAATCGGCCCACCTTGCCGGGCGCCGGTGCCGTGTG
>NZ_CP055502.1 GCF_013705725.1 Klebsiella sp. RHBSTW-00484
CACAAGGTTGATACCAGAGGAGGAGCAATGTTCGGCTACAGCCTGTTTCGCCTGAGCCTGTTTATTGCCCTGGCAATAATCGCCTGTACGGCTTCCGGGTTATTTACCTATTTAGTGGTCTCAGCGCTGGCTGAATAAAGCCGGCATTTGTGAAAAATATGTAAAATAAAACCTTTAGCACCGAGGGGAATACAGTGAACCGTTATTTTTCTCTCATTCCCGTTGTTATTTTAATAACAACGGCTTGCGATCAGAAAGCACCGCAAGTTACCCCGCTGCCGCGGATGGTAAAAGTTGCGGATGTCGTCGCCATTGGTGATTCACAGCAGCGCATTTTTCCTGCCCGTATTGAATCCGGGGATTCTACCGATCTGTCGTT
>NZ_CP055503.1 GCF_013705725.1 Klebsiella sp. RHBSTW-00484
CGCATGATGTTCTTTTCACCGGCTTCGAACGCCAGACCAAACGACAGCGTGGCCGACGTCGCCATGTTCATCCACAAAATCAACACCGGCGTCAGCGGAATCAAATTCCCCGCCAGCAGCGCGATAATGATTAACAACCCCTGCGCCAGGTTGGTTGGCATAATGAACAAGATCGTTTTCTTCAGGTTATCGTAAACCCGCCGCCCTTCCCTGACTGCACTGGCGATGGTGGCGAAGTTATCATCGGTCAGCACCATATCAGCGGCCTCTTTGGTCACTTCGGTGCCCTTGATGCCCATCGCGATACCAACATCGGCCTGCTTCAGCGCCGGGGCGTCGTTCACCCCATC
>NZ_CP055504.1 GCF_013705725.1 Klebsiella sp. RHBSTW-00484
CGGCCCTATCCGCTGGAGACCATGCTGCGTATTCACTGCATGCAGCATTGGTACAACCTGAGCGACGGTGCCATGGAAGATGCCCTGTACGAAATCGCCTCCATGCGCCTGTTTGCCCGATTATCCCTGGATAGCGCCCTGCCGGATCGCACCACCATCATGAATTTCCGCCACCTGCTCGAGCAGCATCAACTGGCCCGTCAATTGTTCAAGACCATCAATCGCTGGCTGGCCGAAGCAGGCGTCATGATGACCCAAGGCACTTTGGTGGATGCCACCATCATTGAGGCACCCAGCTC
>NZ_CP055505.1 GCF_013705725.1 Klebsiella sp. RHBSTW-00484
GAAGTGGCTCACTCGGTGAACGGCTTTATCACTAACTTCCTGATGGCACTGGCCATTGTCGTCGGCGTGCTGCTGATCTTTATGGGCGTGCGCAGCGGTATCATTATTGCCCTGTCGTTAGCGCTTAACGTGCTCGGTACGCTGCTGATTATGTATCTGTGGGGCATCGAGCTACAGCGTATCTCGCTGGGGGCGCTGATTATCGCCCTGAGTATGCTGGTCGATAATGCCATCGTCATCGTCGAAGGGGTACTCATTGCCCGCCAGCAGGG
>NZ_CP055506.1 GCF_013705725.1 Klebsiella sp. RHBSTW-00484
GAAGGTGCGAACAAGTTCCTGATATGAGATCATCATATTCATCCGGAGCGCATCCCAGAGGGACATCATGAGCCATCAACTCACCTTCGCCGATAGTGAATTCAGCACTAAGCGCCGTCAGACCCGAAAAGAGATTTTCCTCTCCCGCATGGAGCAGATTCTGCCATGGCAGAATATGACCGCTGTCATCGAGCCGTTTTATCCCAAGGCGGGCAATGGCCGA
>NZ_CP055507.1 GCF_013705725.1 Klebsiella sp. RHBSTW-00484
ATTTTTTCCACCATTTCTGGCGTTATTTCCGGTTTTTACTGAGATCTCTCCCACTGACGTATCATTTGGTCCACCCGAAACAGGTTGGCCAGGGTGAATAACATCGCCAGTTGGTTATCGTTTTTCAGCAGCCCCTTGTATCTGGCTTTCACGAAGCCGAACTGCCGCTTGATGATGCGAAACGGGTGCTCCACCCTGGCACGGATGCTGGCTTTC
>NZ_CP055508.1 GCF_013705725.1 Klebsiella sp. RHBSTW-00484
GGGGTCGTCTCAGAATTCGGAAAATAAAGCACGCTAAGGCGTAGTCACCCCGTGACTCCCCCGCGCCGATGCAGCGAGCTTCGTTCCGTCTTGCAGTGACGCAATCAGCGGGCAGGAAACGTTCCCTTTCCGCGCATGGCAGGCGCACACCAGTTCAGACAGCACGGCCTCCATGCGTGCCAAGTCGGCCATCTTCTCGCGCACATCCTTGAGCT